>CAIZKA010000275.1 GCA_903933395.1 uncultured beta proteobacterium
CCGGTCGGAATGGCCCTGATCGAACACGAAAGCAAGCTGGTGCTGATCCGTCGCAGCGAGGCACCCCTGGCCGATTACTGGGCACCGCCGGCAGGCTATGTCGAATGCGGGGAGTCGGTGCCCGAAGCCGTTTGCCGCGAAGCGCGCGAGGAATGCGGATTGGAAATCAAGCTCGACGGCCTGATCGGCATCTATTCGCAGGCCGATGTCGATGTCCTGATCGTCGCCTACCGCGCCCATTCCTGCGGCGGCGCCTTGTGTGCCGGCGACGATGCCATCGATGCGCGCCTGTTCGACACCATGGAACTGCCGCTGCAGCTGCCGCCCGCCGATGGCACCGCCACCGACGCCTGGTTTTACAGTGTAGTCATCGAAACGATCGAGCACTGGCGAATGGCATGCCCCCCAACCAGCACCTGAGGAGAACCGCACCATGATAGGAAACATCACCCCCACCCTGCCGGAAAAACTCGTCGGCTACCTGCGTCCCGGCGCGCCTGCCCTGCTGCTGACCTGCGGGGCCGACGGCTATTCCACGTCAGCCTACACCTGGGCGCTGGGTCTCGACGACAAACGCCTGCGCTTCGCCGTCGATGTCGGCGGCTCGTCGATGGCCAACCTGCAGCGCAGCGGCCAGGCATCGGTCCAGATCATCGGCCCGGGCGACGTGAGCTTCCTGGTCAAGGGCAAGTCGCGCCTGATCAAGGAACGCATCGACGCCGCGGCGCCCTATTCGATCATGCTCTGGGAAATGGACGTGATGGGTGCCAAGGACCAGTCATGGACCGGTGTCAGCACCACCGCACTGATGTATGAGTGGCCGGCCGAGCAGCGTGAGGCCATGCTGAAAATGGAAGGGGCGGTGTACTCGGAAATGCGCGACTTCGCCGCCTGACGGCTGGCTGTTGCTGCAGTCTCTTCCTCCGCCAGCCGCATGAAACCGCAGACTCCGGTCGCTATGGTCGTCTATGCCATCGGCGACATTCACGGCCGACTCGATCTGCTGGAAAGGATCCAGCAAAGCATTGCCGATGACGCCGCGCGGCGTCCGGCAGGCCGCCGGCAAGTGGTCTACCTTGGCGATTACGTCAGCCGCGGCCCGGACTCGCCGGGCGTGGTGGATCGGGTGCGCGAATGGCTGCCGGAGGGATTCGAGCGCATTACGCTCAAGGGCAACCACGAGGACCTGCTGATGCGCTTTCTCGATGGCGAGATCGACACGGGCCGCCATTGGCTCGACTATGGCGGGCTTGAAGCCATGGCCGCCTATGGCGTCGCCATTGCCGACCGGGAAGCCCGTGACGATGCCAGCGTAATTGCATTGGGCGAGGACCTTGCCGGACGGATTCCGGAATGCCATCTGGAATTCTTCCGTGCCCTGCAGATCAGCCACAGCGCCGGCGACTATTTTTTCGTCCATGGCGGCGTAAAGCCAGGCGTGCCACTGCCGGAGCAGCGCGCTCGCGACTGTCTGTGGATCCGCACAAGCTTCCTCAACTCGATGGCGGACCATGGCGCCACGGTGGTGCATGGCCATTCCATAAGCGAGCAACCGGAGATCCGGCACAACCGCATCGGCATCGATACCGGAGCCTACCGCAGCGGCGTCCTCACCTGCCTGGTGCTGGATGGCGAGACCCGCACTTTTCTTCAAACCTCGAGTTCCTGAGTGCCCGGAAACAAAAGTCGGCGCTGGCGCCACGGCGATCTTTATCAGCATTCAATGATGGAACACGAATTGTTTGACTTCCACCTTTGTTGTGTTTATTCTGTGTCAGCAGTAGGGTTATTTAATCCTCTTTTAATCAAGCCTAAACAAACAGCACGCGATCGAAATCGCGGCGAACCGCAAGGAGGAACATGCTCGTGACAATCAACAGCGTCTCACTGGTCATCGCCGGTAGCGGCGGCGCCGGAGTGGTTACCGCCGGATCCCTGCTGCTTGATGCGGCGGCCAAGGCAGGCTGGTATGCGTTGATGAGCCGCTCCTCCGGGCCGCAGATCCGTGGCGGTGAAGCCGCCGCCATGCTGCGCTTCGCCACCGAACCGGTCATGTCTCACGATGACAGCTTCCACCTGCTGATGGCCATCGACTGGGACAACATCACGCGCTTTTCGGCCGAGATTCCGCTGACCGCCGAAAGCCTGATCGTCGGCGACCCGGCCCATGGCGAGGCTCCCGCCGGGCTCCTGAAGAACAACCCGCGCCAGGCCGCGCTCGCCATGTCCGACATCGCGGCAAAAATCGAAAACGGCCGCCCCAACATGGTCGCTCTGGGCGCCATCGCCGCCCTGATCGGCCTTCCTCCCGGCGCCATGCAGGCCGTGGTCGAAGACAACCTCAAGCGCAAGGGCCAGGCCGCGATAGACGCCAGCATGGCGGCCTTCCATGCCGGCATCGCTGCCGCGGCCGATTTGCCGGCCATTCCCCAACTGCCCGCGGTTGCCGCCGCCACCGCACCACGCTGGAGCATCACCGGCAACGAAGCCACCGGCCTGGGCGCGATTCGCGGCGGCGTGCGCTTCGTCGCCGCCTATCCGATCACGCCGGCCACCGAGGTACTGGAGTGGCTCGCGCCCTCGCTGGCCAAGGTCGGCGGCATGCTGGTGCAGGCCGAGGACGAACTGGCCTCGATCAACCAGATCATCGGCGCCTCCTACGGCGGCGTGCCGGCGATGACCGCCACCTCCGGCCCCGGCCTGTCGCTGATGATCGAATCGCTGGGCCTCGCGGTCGCCGCCGAGGTGCCGCTGGTGGTGGTGGACGTGATGCGCGTCGGGCCTTCGACGGGCATCGCCACAAAGTCGGAACAAAGCGACCTCAACATCGCGGTCTACGGCCTGCACGGCGACGCGCCCCACATAGTGGTCGCCGCCAACTCCGTGTCCGACTGCCTGTTCACGACGCAGTGGGCCGTGCATCTGGCCGAGGCCATGCAGGTGCCGGCCCTGGTCCTCACCGATCAGGCGATGGGGCAGGCCCGCGCCATCGTTCCCAAACCGGCCGAACTGGCCTTCATCGGCCAGCGTCTGACTGCCACCGCCGCCGTCGAAGGCGAACGTTACAAGCGTTACGCCATGACCGGGTCCGGCGTTTCGCCGATGGCGATCCCGGGCACACCGGGCCTGACCCATACCGCCGACGGGCTAGAGCACAACGAGTTCGGCACGCCGTCCTCGCAGGCTTCGGACCACCTGGCGCAGATGGACAAGCGCAGCCGCAAGCTGACCCAGTTCACCTACGGCGACCACTGGGCCGACATCGAGGACTCAGAAGTCGGCGCCGGCGACACGGCGATCATCACCTGGGGTTCCTCGACCGGCCCGGCACGCGAAGCCCTGCGTCGCATTTCGGCCACAGGCGGCAAGGCGCGCCTGATTTCAGTGCGCCTGATTGCTCCGGTACAGCCGGAAAAAATGGCGGCGGCATTGCAAGGCATCAACCGGGTCCTCGTCGTCGAGCAGTCGCACAGCGGGCAGTTCCATCGCATGCTGCGCGCCTTCTACGATCTGCCGAAAGACACGCACGCCCTGCACCAGGGCGGCCCGCTGGCCTTCGGCCCCGGCCAGATACTCGAACAACTCAATGTCTGGAGTGCATGATGGAAACCACCGCGCAGAAGAAGAAATACGCGGCCAAGGACTACAAGTCCGACCTGAAACCCATCTGGTGCCCGGGTTGTGGCGATTACACCGTACTAAACTCGATCACCCGGGCGCTCGCCGAACTGGCCCTGCCACCTGAACAGGTCGCTGTCGTTTCCGGCATCGGTTGTTCCTCGCGCATCCCGGCCTATACCAGCGTTTATGGCTTCCACGGCGTGCATGGTCGTGCCCTGCCCGTGGCCACCGGCTTGAAGCTCGCCCGCCCCGACCTGACGGTGCTGGTCACCGGCGGCGACGGCGACGGCTTCTCGATAGGCGGCAACCATTTCCTGCACGCCTGCCGGCGCAACGTCGACCTGACCTACATCGTCATGGACAACCAGGTGTACGGCATGACCAAGGGCCAGGCCTCGCCGACCACCGCGCCCGACTGGGAAGGCAGCAAGCTGACGCCGGAAGGCACCGGCATCAATCCCTTCCAGCCACTGGTCGTGGGCCTCGCCTCAGGTGCAAACTTCATTGCCCGCGTGTCCTCCAGCGACCCGATCAACATGGCCAGGATCATCGTCGAAGCCATCCAGCATCCGGGCTTTTCGCTGGTGCAGGTGTTGAGCCCCTGCGTCACCTTCCGTCCGGAGCAGGCCGAATGGCGCGACATCGTGCGCACCGCCGTGGTCGACTACACCGACGACGCCGCACGCGCCGCGCGGCGCCTGATGACCGATGACGGCTTCAACGTCGGCAAGGTCCTGTTCAAGGGCAGCCGCCCGCCGTTCCGCCCGGAATTCGAACATAGCCACGGCTCGGTGGCCGAGCTCGAAGCGAGGTTCATGCTATGAGCGATGAAGTGAAGGACGCCGGCGCCATCGATACCCTGCCCGAGCTTCTGGCCCATGCGTTGGCCATGGAGACCGAGGCCACCGAGCGTTACGGCGAACTGGCCGACCAGATGGAGACGCACCGCAAGACCAAGGTCGCGGCGATCTTCCGCCGCCTGGAAAAGGAAGAGCGGGTTCATCTCGTCGAACTCACCCACATGTGCAGCCAGCACGATCTGCCGCATTACGCCCCCTGGGATTTCAAGTGGAGCACCGGCGAAAGCCCCGAGGCAATCGACATCGGCAAGGTCAGCTACCAGCTTTCGGTGCGCGACGCCGTCAAGCTGGCTCTCGAACATGAACGACGCGCCGCGGATTTCTACGGCGGCATTGCGCAGAACACGACCGACACCGAGGTGAGCATACTGGCCAGCCAGTTCGCCGCCGAGGAACGCGAGCACATCGGCTGGCTGGAAAACTTCCTCGCCGAAGCGGGCCCCGACGACACGGCCGAGGATCCCGATCCGCCGCTCTCCCAGGAATAGCACACACCAAATTTCAAACGAGGGGAATACACATGGCACTTCTGATCAACGACCTCTGCATCGCCTGCGACGTCTGCCTGGCCGCCTGCCCGAACAAGGCGATCACGGCCGGCGAGGACATTTTCACCATCGACCCGGACCTCTGCACGGAATGCGTCGGCCACCACGCGGTGTCGCAGTGCGTGAAAGTCTGCCCGGTGCGTTCCTGCGTTCCCGACCCTGACCACCAGGAAAGCAAGGATGAACTGCAGGCGAAGTACGAGCGCCTCAAGGCGCAAAAAGCCGCCTGAGCGCAACACCCGCATAACAAGGTCGCCCGGAGGCGACGAACCGGAGGAGCAGTAAATGGGCATCAGGGAAAAGCTGGAACGGCTGGCCGCTCGCATGCACGACACGCCGCAGTACAACTCGCAGGGCGCTGTGCTCTTCGTCGACCTGGAGCAGAAGAAAATACTGAAGAAATACCTGCCGGTCGAAGTCCTGCGCAACTTCCTCGGCGGCCGCGGGGCCAACATGTGGCTGCTCTACAACCTCGTGGAAGAAGAACGCGATGCGCTCGATCCGGAAATTCCGCTGATCTTCGGTTCCGGCGTGCTCACCAGCAGCATGCCATCGGCTACGCGCGGCAACATCACCAGCAAGTCGCCCGACAGCTACGCCATCCTCGATGCCAACGCCGGCGATTACTTTCCCTCATTCCTGCGCTGCCACGGCTACGACCACGTCGTGCTCTACGGCCGCGCCGAAGAGTGGACCCTGCTGAAGATTGCCTACGAGTCGGTCGAGTTCGTCGAAGCGGCGCCGTATGTCGGCCTCAACAACCTCGACATGGCCGCGGCGATTCAGCGCGACTACCACTGCGTCGAGCGCGAGGACATGGCGCTGGCGCGGATCACCACCTCGGGCGAGAACCAGGTGCTGTGCAGCGGCATCATGGGCGGCATCAAGGCGATCTGGGCGCGCGGCGGCGGCGGCGCCAAAATGGGCTCGCTGAAACTCAAGGGCATCATGATCCACGGCGCGCCTAAGGACCTGCAGCCGGTGCAGCCGATGGCCAAGTACAACAAGGTGATCGGCAAGAAGATCATCTCCACCAGCGTGATCAAGAACGCGCTGAAGATGGTCGGCACGCCCTTCCTCTACAAGCCCAGCCGCGTGCTCTGCGCACTAGGCGCCAAGAACAACCAGCAGACCAGTTGGAAACCCAGCCTCGACGCCGACAACTTCGATCCCTACCGCCCGGGCATGGACGGCTGCTACCTCTGCCCCGTGCATTGCCGCAACCAGAACGACATGACCCCCGGTGCGGCGAGCGGCTGGGGCGCGGCGGCTCTCAAGGGCCTGACCGGCAACGCCAGCTACGACAAGGCACAGGCCGAGGTCGAGCACGGCAAGCAGCGTACCTACAACGGCATCCATAACGACGGCAAATTCGACCAGTACGACAAGGGCGACGGTCCGGAGTACGTCACGGTCGGGAAATTCGGCCCGATGATAGGCATTGCCGAGCCGGAGCAGGTGCTGCGCCTGAACAACATCCTCAACGACCTCGGGCTGGACTCGGCGTCCACCGGGAGTTCGATCGCCTGGGCCATGGAACTCTACCAGCGCGGCATCATCACGCAGAAGGAGACCGGCGGCCTCGACCTGAGCTGGGGTAATTACGAACTGATCGAAAAGCTGCTGTTCATGACGGCGAAGCGCGAAGGCTTCGGCGACACCATCGCCGATTCGGCGCGCGCCGTCGAGCGCGGCAAGTACCCGGCCATTGCCCTCGACTACCGCATGGCGGTCAAGGGCCTGTTCCAGTCCGATCCGCACGATTCGCGCATCCTCAAGGCCTTCGCCCTCGGTCTCTCGGTCGCCACGCGCGGCATGGACCACTTGCGCAACCGCGTCACGCTGGAAATCAATGCCCGCATCAACGACGATCCGATCTTCAAGACGGCCCTGTACGACGGCACCGTCTCGGCCCAGCCAAACAGCTACGAAGGCAAGGAATACGCCGTCAGGAAGTGCGAGAACAACTACGCCGTCGGCGATTCCGTCGGCATGTGCCGCTTCAATACGAAACTCTTCAACTCGCCGACCCTGCCCGACCTCAACGACTTCGCCACCCAACTCACCTCGCTGACCGGCCAGACCTTCGTCGAAGAGGAACTCAACGAGATCGGGCGCAATGTCACGGGCATCGAGCGCATGCTGAATTTCCGCTTCGGCCTGCGCGCCAGGGACGACACCCTGCCCCGCCGCTGGTTCGACGAAGCCCTGACCGAAGGCCCGTTTGCCGGCGAGAAGATCGAGCGCAAGGAGTTCGACGGCATGAAGGCGCGCTTCTATGCCCTGACCGGCCTCAATGCCGAGGGCACGCCGGCGATCGAATGGCACGAGAAGCTCTCGCGCCTGACCACCGGCTTTGCCGTTCGCGTCGAGCTGCCCAAACCATTACCCGGGGCGCCGGAACAGTCTGTGGTCATCGACGAACAGGTCAGCGACGTCAGCGCACTGCGCAAGGCACTGCTGCGCAAGCTGCCGGAGGCCGCAACCGACCTCAACGACAGTTCGTGGAACATCGCGGTCAACGGCAACATGGTCCTGTCAGGCGAAGATACATCGCGCATTGCCAGCGGCGATCGCGTGACCCTGGTGCCGATCATCGCCGGCGGCTGAAGCAACGCGCAACTCCATACAAGTCCTACCCAATAACGGTGAAACGCACATGAGCTACTTCGACGAAGCGACCGAAACCCTGCCGCGCGAACAACTGGCGGCACTGCAACTGGGCAAGCTGCAGGCGATGATGACCGAGCTGTGGGGCCGCAACGGCTTCTATACCGCCAAGTGGAAGGCGGCCGGCGTGTCACCGGCCGACATCAAGTCGCTCGACGACCTGACGAAACTGCCCATGACCAAGAAGGGCGAGCTGATGGACGACCAGGCCGCCAACGCTCCCTTCGGCAGCAACCTGACCTATCCCGTGGAAGCCTACGTGCGCATGCACCAGACCTCGGGCACCACCGGCGTGCCGCTCAAGGTCATGGATACCCACGAGTCCTGGGACTGGTGGGGGCGCTGCTGGGGGCATGTGCTGGCCGGCGCCGGCGTCACCTCCTCCGACCGCCTGTTCATGGCCTTCGCCTTCGGTCCCTTCATCGGCTTCTGGGCCGCGGTGGAAGGTGCGCGCAAGATCGGCGCGGTGATGATTCCGGGCGGCGGGCGCGACTCGCAGCAACGCCTGGAGCTGATGCGCGAAACCGGCACCACGGTGCTGTGCTGCACGCCGACCTACGCCTTGCGCCTGGCCGAAGTCGCCCACGAAATCGGCTTCGACATCAGCAGCATTCCGATGAAGGCCACGGTACACGCGGGTGAGCCGGGCGCCAACATCCCGGCGACCAAGCAGCGCATCGAAAACCTATGGACCGCCAAGTGTTTCGACCATGCCGGCGCCTCGGAAGTCGGTGCCCATTCCTTCGAATGCCACGTCCAGCCCGGCGGCACGCACCTGATCGAGAGCGAATACATCGCTGAAGTGATCAATCCGCTGACCGGCGCAGCCGTGGCACCGGGCGAGCGCGGCGAACTGGTGATCACCAACCTCGGGCGCTGGGGTTTCCCCGTGATCCGCTATCGCACCGGCGACCTGGTGCGCGTGAATCTGGAGCGCTGCGAATGCGGCCGCACCTCGCTGCGCTTCGAAGGCGGCATCCTCGGCCGTGCCGACGACATGGTCACGGTGCGCGGCGTCAATGTCTTCCCGGCCGGGGTGGAGAACATCATCCGCAAGTTCAACGAAGTCGACGAGTTCCGCATCACGGTGAACAAGGTCAAGCAGATGGACGAAATGGACATCGAGGTCGAGCTCTGCGAGGGCGCCGATCCCGAAGTGGTGCATGAGATCGCCGTCAAGCTGGATTCCATGCTGGCCTTCCGCCCGCGCGTGCATCACGTCGCGCGCAATGCCCTGCCGCGTTTCGAAATGAAGGCCAAGCGCTTTCATGTGAAGCTCGATTAATCAATTGGCGCGGACTTCGGTCCACCCCACCGACTTCTTCGGCCGCACAGCCGGGACATGGGCGTGGATGCGCACTCGCAGTTGCGACAGGAGCATGCTCAACCGCTGCTTCAATCAATGCACGACTGGTTGCTCAAGACCCGGGTGAATGTGGCCAATGGCGGCGGGACGGCGAAGGCCATCGACTACAGCCTGAAACGCTGGGTGGCTTTGAGTCGCTATGCCACTGCCGGGAACTTGCCCATCGACAACAATCCGGTGGAGAACACCATCCGCCCCATCGCTCTCGGGAAGAAGAACTGGCTCTTCACCGGTTCCGAGCGCGCCGGCAAACGGGCCGCAGCGATTCAGAGTTTGCTGGCCACCGCCAAACTCAACGGCCTCGATCCTGCGGCATGGCTACGCGCAACGCTCGAGGCTCTGCCGACTTGCCTCAACAGTCAGATCGATTCGTTGCTGCCGCTTCGTGTGGAACCTCTACACCAGGCCTCTTCGTAAGCGTA
>CAIZKA010000276.1 GCA_903933395.1 uncultured beta proteobacterium
GAACTCGGCATCGCGCTCGACGTGCTGGTCGGCGTCATCATCCTCGGCGTGTTCTTCTTCCAGATCCGCGACCAGTTCGACAGCCTGGACATCCGCCACATGGAAAAGCTGAAAGACAACTGAGAACATGATTAGCCATCAAGTTCAGTCCGTCCCCGGATCAGGTCCGGGGCAGGCTATTCCGGCGAATGCCGGAATCCAGGGTGTCGCCGAACTGGACACCGGCTTTCGCCGGTGTGACGCGGAAGAACGGGCGCGAGGAGCGCGAATAAATGGCCGATTGAAAATTGTGGCAAATCACTGACCATGGACTTCTTCGTCCTCATGCTCGCCATCCCCCTCGTCAGCGGTGCGCTGCTGACGGTGGTGGGGGAGCGCGACTGGGCGCCCAATCTCAACGTCATCGCCAGCCTCGGCACCTTCCTCGCCGCGGCCGGCCTGACGGCCGAGATCGTCGCCAACGGCCCGCGCTTCGCTTTCGGCGAGCAGTTCTTCATCGATTCGCTGAACGTCTTCTTCGTCACACTGACCGCCTTCGTCGGCCTCACCACCAGCATTTTTTCCGGACCCTACATGAGGAACGAGCAGGAACACGGCCGCCTCACCCGGCCGCGCCTGCGCCTGTACAAGAGCATGTACCAGCTCTTCATGTTTACCATGCTGATGGCATTGACCACCAACAACCTGGGCATCCTCTGGGTGGCGATGGAAGCGGCGACGCTGACCACCGTACTGCTGGTCTCGCTCTACCGCACGCCGGCCAGCCTCGAGGCAGCGTGGAAATATTTCATCCTCTGCGGCGTCGGTCTCGCCCAGGCGCTGTTCGGCACCATCCTGCTGTATTTTGCTGCCGAGCGCGTGCTCGGTGCCACCGGCAATGCGCTGTTGTGGACCCATCTGGTGGAGGTCAAGGGCCAGCTCGAGCCGACCATCATGGCCCTGGCCTTCATCTTCCTGCTGGTCGGCTACGGCACCAAGGTCGGCCTCGCGCCGCTGCACAACTGGCTGCCCGACGCCCACGCCGAAGGTCCGACGCCGGTTTCCGCCGTGCTCTCCGGTCTGCTGCTGAACGTCGCGCTTTACGCCATCCTGCGCTGCAAGGTGCTGGCCGACGGCGCCATCCCCGGCAATTTCGCCGGCAACCTGATGATCGGCTTCGGCCTGTTTACCCTGCTGCTCGCGGCATTTTTTCTTTCGCGGCAGAAGGATGTAAAACGCATGTTCGCCTATTCGTCGATCGAGCACATGGGCCTCATCACTTTCGCCTTCGGCATGGGCGGCCCGGTGGCGAACTTCGCCGGCCTGCTGCACATGACCATGCACTCGCTGACCAAGTCGGCGATCTTCTTCGCCGTCGGCCACGCCACGCAGAAAACCGGCACGCAACTCATGGAGCACATCCGCGGCCTGATCAAGATCAACCCGCTGATCGGCTGGGGCCTGATGCTGGGCACGCTGGCCATCCTCGGCATGCCGCCCTTCGGCGTCTTCGCCAGCGAATTCATGATCCTCACCCACGCCATGAAGCATTACCCGTGGGCGACGCCGGTGCTGCTGCTGGCGCTGGGCGTGGCCTTCGCCGCCATCTTCGGCAAGGTGCAGCCC
>CAIZKA010000277.1 GCA_903933395.1 uncultured beta proteobacterium
GCTTCGGCCGCGCTGCGCTTGGTCAGGTAGCCGAGCGCCCCGGCGGTCAGGGCGCGGCGCGGATGCGCCGTATCCTCGTGCGCGGACAGCACCAGCACGCGTGTCGCGGGCCATTTCGCCAGCAGGCGCGAGAGCGTTTCCAGCCCGCCCATGCCGCCCATCGACAGGTCCAGTACGACGACATCGGGATTGACCTCGGCGAAGCACTGCAGGGCCTCCTCGCCGCTGCCGCACTCGGCCACCACGCGCAGATCGCTGGTGGTATCGAGCAGCAGCCGGAATCCCATGCGGACTACCGCATGGTCGTCGACCAGCATGATGCGTAAGGTCTGGGTCACTCTGAATCTCCTGGCAGGGGAAGCACGATCCTAACGCGGAAACCGCCATCCGGGCGCGGCCCGGCCTCAAGACTTCCGCCGAGCGCCACGACACGTTCGCGCATGCCGACCAGACCGTGTCCGGAGACCGTCAGCTCTGCCGACGCTCCCTGGCCATCGTCCTCGATGCACGCCTCCACCCTGCCATCGCCGCGTGTCACCTCCAGCCTTACACTGCTGGCACCGGCATGCTTGAGGACATTGGTGAGCGCCTCCTGCACGCTGCGAAACACCGCCAGCGTCAGGGCTTCGCCGAGGTCGCCGAGGTCGCCCTCGAGATCCAGCACAAGCTCGACATCGTGATGCCGGACGCGCCACTCCCGTCCGAGATCCTGCAGTGCCGCGGCCAGATCCGGTTGCTCGAGCACGGCCGGGCGCAGTTCGCGCACGATGCGATGCACGCTGTCGTAGAGCCCGGCAGCGATCTCGTTGACCTTTCCCGCACCCTGGGCCACGCCCGGGGCTTCACTGCTGCGCGCAATTGAAGTGGCTATCAGGCGTATCGCGGTAACCGACTGACCGAGTTCATCATGGAGTTCACGCGACAGGCGCTTGCGTTCCTCCTCGATGCCGGCCTCGATCAAGCGCATCACCTCGCGGTTTTCCGCGAGTTCCTGCGTAGTTCTCACCAGCCGCCGCGCATCGACTTCGGTCGGGCGCAACAGGTGGCGCAGCAGCAGCAGCAGCACCGTATGCAGCACGGCAACGAAGGCCAGGCCCAGCAGAAATATCGCCGTCATGCTGTCCCACGCATCGAGCACCGCACGCGAAGCGTCGGGGGCGATCTCGATGCGCGCTCCGGGCATGGTGATCACGGTCGCCTCGACCCTTGGTCCCATCAGGGCTTCGAACCATTCCGGCGCGCGACGCCCCGCCTTGTAGGTACTGGGCGGCGAACTGTAGCGCAGCACGCCGTCGGCCGAATAGAGTCTGATGTCATTGGCGCGGACCCGCCCCAGGCCTTGCAGAAAGCTCACCATCACCGTCGGGGCGGGGCCGAAGACCGGGCTGGTCTGCGCGGCGTTGCCCAGCAGTTGCACGGTCACCCGGTGCGAGGCCTCGATCTCCTCCTGGATCGAATTGCGGTGATCCTCGATCAGGAGCCAGGTCAGGGCCGCGAGAAACCCGAGATTCAGCACCGCGACGAGAAGGCTGAGTCGCAGCCGCAGGCTCATCGGCCGCCCTCGCGCCGGCCGCCCAGATCATCCCGCTCGATTTCGAAATACACATGCTGCACGTTGCGTCCGTGGCGTGCAGCGTAGCCCTGCCAGCCGGCAAATTCCGGAAGTTCGGCAAGCGTGATGGCTTCGTCCACGCTGCGGCCGTTCTGGTAGGCGGCGGATACGCTTTGTCTCAGCTCCGCCAGATAACGCCGGGTCGGAGCGAGATCGCCCGCTCCACCTGACGGCCCGCGGCCGGGAATCAGAATCCGGATGGGTAGTCCGGCAAGCTGGTCCAGTGCCGCGATCCAGCCGCGGGTATTCGCTTCGGACAAGTGCGGAATCTGTCCGCTATAAATCAGGTCGCCGGAAAACAGCGCGGCACTGGCCTCATCGAACACGGCCAGGTCACCCTCCGTATGGCCGTGACCGAAGTGCACCAGCCTCAGCTGCCGCCCGGCAATCTCCAGCACCTGCGATGCGGCAACCCAGCCTGATTGAGGACTCGCCCCTGACAATGGCAGCCGTGCCGTCCCCCCCTCTTCCCCAGCCCTTCTCCCACCAGGGGAGAAGGGAGCGTCCTGAGTTGCTGGCGCAACTTTCACGGTAAGCGTGGTGTCGGGCAATTGAATGCGGGTACCGCGCATGGCCTCCTCGCCAACGCTCTGGCGCAGGCTTGCAAGGCAGGTAGGGCAGCGCTCATCCATGGCGGCGACGGTTGCGGCGGTCGCCAGAATCGGGATGCCGCGTTCGGCGAAGGCCGAGTTGCCGAGCACGTTCTGCGGATGCGGATGGGTGTCGATCAGCAGCTTCACCGGCTTCTCCGTCACCCGCGCCACGGTGGCGAGTATGGCTTCGCCATGACGCTGGTTGGCGCCGCTGTCGATCACGATCACGCCGTCTCGGCCGACGATGAAGCCGGAATTGACGACGCGTCCGTTATTTTCCGGAGAGGCATCGGCCAGCGGGGCGGGGATCACGAAGATGCCGTTGGCAACCTCGGCTACCGGGAGGATCGCCGGTGCAGCAAAAGCAGGAAGGGTCAGCCCGAGCAATGCTGCCCGCCACCACCGTCGGCAATGCAGGGTGCGGTCGCTACGAAGCCAGGCGGAAAACCACTGGAACATCAACGGTCAGCGAACGCCCGGCGAGACTGGCCGGCAGCGGTGGCAGAGGCACCGCTGCACGCACCATGTCGATAGCCTGACGATCAAGAATTTCATGTCCGCTTGAGCTTAACACGCGTACCGAGGCCAATTGACCGTCGGCCGCCAGTTCCAGTTGCAGCAAGGCGGTCCCCTGCCATTGCCGGACTTGCGCGAGACGCGGATAACGCTGATGAGCCGCCACGGCACCGGCAAGGTTCCGCCCGTAAGCGGCCAAGGCCCCCGGATCTGCGGCTACCGGGCGCGACACCGGTACTACGGGAGCAGGTTGCGACACGACAGGCGCCGCCACAGCCTCGGACGGCACAACGGGGGCGTCAATCGGCGCCTGCGCGACGGTCGGTGCATCCGAAGCAGATGCTGATGCAGCCCGCGTCAGCACCGGCGTCGGCGTTGGCGCATCAGTCCGCCGCACCTGCTGCGGCAAAGTCGGCGCCGGTGGCACGGCGACCGGCTCCGCTACCAGCGCCGGCAGCAGAACGCTCAAGGGTTTGGACATCATCTCCTGCGCCTGGCGCAGCCCCGGCAGCCAACCCAGCGCGATCCCATGCACGATCACCGATGCCAGGACAGCCCAGAAGATGGGCGACTGCTTGAAGCTCAGGCGCGGGCTGTCAAGGAATGGCAAGGAGGGAGCGAACGAAGCAGCGTACATCGGGTAACGATATCGCATTCACAGCGGAACCGTCCCACCCCGGGGACGTTTTCATGAAAATCATGACGTCCGGCAGAACCGGACTCGTCACCGGGTATTTCAAGAGAATCCGGCAAAATTGCAGGCACGTCTTTTGCGATGACAAGGCATGGTCGCCCCTGTAGAGTCCGTGCCTGACGCCCCCGAAATCGGCAGGGCGATCAGCCTGCGGGCGCCGATGGAGGACCGGGAGCGAAATGTCGTGAGTTGCGGGACGAAATGAGGGGCATGCGGTTCGGGAACTTTGTCGGGTTCCGAGCGAAGGCATGGCTTGGCACCCTGGCAATAGCGCTCTTCTGCTCCGGCGCATGGGCCGGCGACCTTGACAAGGCCGCCATCGAACGCCGTTTCAAGCCTCCCTTGCATGTCGGCGAAAAGCTGCGCGAGGTTCCCGCCTGGCCACTGACGAGCGAACTCACGCCCGATGCCGGGCCCGTCGGCTATGTCTTCGAGTCGATTGATCTGGCACCGATTCCCGGCTTCGAAGGTACGCCGATGAACCTGCTGGTGGCGATAGACGCCGGCGGCAAGTTCATCGATGTCGAGGTGCTGCGCCAACATGAACCGGTATTTCTCGCCGGCCTCGGCCCTGGCCCGCTCAACGACTTCGTCAAGCAATATCAAGGCAAGAGCCTGAAGCAGCAGATCACCGTTTCCAGCACCTACGGCAACACCCGCCCGGCTGACGGCGGCACCCGTGCCGTGCTGGATGGGGTGGCCAAGGCCACCGCCTCGGTGCGCATCGTCAATCAGTCGGTAATTGCCGCGGCGCTGGCGGTGGCGCGGGTCCGGCTCGGGTTTGCCGATCCCGGCAGCGGCGCCCCGCCTGCAGTGGTCAAGCCACGGCCATTCGAGCGAATGGATCTGGCCACCCTGATCCGGCGCGGCTACGTGCAGCGCATGTCGTTCAGCAACGCGGACATCGAGAAGCTGTTCGCCGGTAACGAAGTGGCGGGTAGCGACGAGGAGGCGCTGCAGAAACCCGACGATAGCTACGTCGAAATCTACGTGGCTTATCTCAACGCGCCCAACATCGGTCAGAACCTGCTGGGCGATGCCGCCTGGGCAAAGTTCAAGGCCTATCTGCTGGACGATCGCCCCGCCTTCTGGATCGCCACGCGCGGCCGCTATGCCCTGGTGGACACGGCCTTCGTGCCCGGGACTGCGCCGCCACGCCTGTCCCTGTCGCAGAATGAACTGCCGATCGAACTGCGTGACGCCAACCGCGACTACGCGCGACTGCCGGCGCTCGGTGACCTCAGTGGCAACCTCAGCGCCGCCCTGATCCTGACCGCACCGGCGCATGCCGGGCTCGATCCGGGCCGGGCCATGGATTTTCGTTTCACGGTCAGCCGCGCCCGCGGCCAGATCCTGCCGGTAGTGACGCAGAAGCTGATCAGCCTGCGCTACGCCCCGCCCGTCGAATTGCTGGACTACCCGCCGAAACCCCTGCCCGAGTGGCTGCAGGCCTGGCAGGGACGACTGCCCGACCTCATCATCATCGGCGTCGCCTTGCTGCTCCTGACGGGAGTCCTGCTGAAGCCGCGCCGGGTTTCAGTCAAGCCGCGCAGCCTGTTCCTGTTCCGCATGGGTTTTCTCGCTTTCACGCTGGGCTTCATCGGCTGGTACGCGCAAGGCCAACTCTCCATCGTCCAGATCACCGGTGCTATCAAGTCAGTGTCCGCCGGGGCGGGGCTCAAGAGCTTCCTCTACGATCCGGTTTCACTTCTGCTGATCGCCTTCACGCTGATTTCCCTGGTGGTCTGGGGGCGCGGCACCTTCTGCGGCTGGCTCTGTCCCTTCGGCGCCCTGCAGGAATTCATCGGCCTGCTGGCCCGCGCCCTGCGTATTCCGCAATGGCGCATGCCGGCAAAGCTCTCGCGGCTGCTCGCCCGCAGCCGTTACGCCATCCTGGCGCTGCTGGCGGGCGCGGCGGCCCTTGCGCCCGCCGCGGCAGAAAAACTGGTCGAGATCGAGCCCTTCAAAACATCAATCACCGTCGGTTTCCAGCGCGAATGGCCCTTCCTGCTCTGGGCCGTCGGCCTCTTGCTGGCCGGCGCATTCGTGTACAAGTTCTTCTGCCGCTTTGTCTGCCCGCTGGGCGCCGCACTCACTTTGGGTGGCCGCCTGCGCCGCTGGAACTGGCTGCCGCGCATCGAGGCTTGCGGCCAGCCCTGCCAGAGATGCCGCATCGCCTGCCGCTACGATGCGATCGCCCCGACAGGCGGCATCGACTACGACGAATGCCATCAGTGCCTGGACTGCGTCGGCATTTACCACGACACAGCGCGCTGCGGGCCGAAACTGCTCTTTGCCGCCAAGGGCAAGACCTTCAGGATCCACCCGCTCAAGGCAA
>CAIZKA010000278.1 GCA_903933395.1 uncultured beta proteobacterium
CGGCGTCTTTCTCGGGCCGGAAGGTGCCACGCTCGATTACACCGCAAAGTATGCGAAGCAGCTGGAAGAGATCTACAGCAAGACCAAGGATGTCGAGCGTTACTTCGTCGTCGCCGGCAATCCGACGGTCTCGCAGGGGATCTCTTTTGTCGGCCTGACCGACTGGAAGGCGCGTGACCGGCGCTCGCCCGACATCGCCAAGGAATTGCAGCCGAAGTTCTTCGGCATTCCCGGCGTGCTGGCCTTCCCTGTGACGCCGCCTTCGCTGGGCCAGAGTCCCCGCGAGCGGCCGGTCAATTTCGTCGTCATCACTTCGGCCTCCTACGCCGAACTGCAGGGCATCACCAACAACCTGCTCGGCGAGTTCGCCAAGAATCCGAGGCTGATCAACGTCGATACCGACCTCAAGCTGAACAAGCCGGAATTGTCGGTCGCCGTCGATCGCGAGCGTGCCGCCGATCTCGGCGTCTCCGTCGAGACCGTCGGCCGCACCCTGGAAACCATGCTCGGCGGCCGCCAGGTGACGCGCTACAAGCAGGACGGCGAGCAATATGACGTCATCGTCCAGGTGGCCGCCGGCGATCGCACCACCCCGGCGGACGTCGGCGGTACCTTCGTCCGCGCCAACGGCGGGCAGATGGTGCCGCTGGACAGCCTGGTCAGGGTTGACGAAACGGTAAGCCCGCGCGAGCTCAACCACTTCGGCCAGCGCCGCGCCGTGACGATCAGCGCCAACCTGGCGCCGGGATACGCGATGGGCGAGGCGCTGACCTACATGGAGGGCGTAGCCGACCGGATCCTGCCCAGCGGCTACGCGGTCGATTACAACGGCCAGTCGCGCGAGTTCAAGGTCTCGTCGAGTTCGCTGGCGCTGACCTTCGTGCTTGCTCTGGCCTTCATCTACCTGGTGCTGGCCGGGCAGTTCGAAAGCTTCCGCGATCCCTTCATCATCATGCTTACCGTGCCGCTGTCGATGACCGGCGCCCTGCTGGCCTTGTGGGCCAGCGGCGGTACGCTCAACGTCTATAGCCAGATCGGCCTCGTGACGCTGGTCGGCCTGATCACCAAGCACGGCATCCTGATCGTCGAATTTGCCAACCAGTTGCGCGCCCAGGGCCGCGAGCGGGTGCCCGCCGTCATCGAATCGGCGGTGCTGCGCCTGCGGCCGATCCTGATGACCACCGGGGCCATGGTGCTCGGCGCCGTGCCGCTGGCCTTTGCCACCGGCGCCGGCGCCGAATCGCGCCAGCAGATCGGCTGGGTCATCGTCGGCGGCCTGCTGCTGGGCACCTTCTTCACGCTGTTCGTGGTGCCTACCGTGTATTCCTACCTGTCCGGCAGGCATATTGCGGAGGACGACGCCGACGCGGTCGCCGTGGCCGGGGAGTGATGCTGAACTTGTGAGGGGGCGGCGGAGGGGCGCGGAAGGGGGATGCATCTCGGCTCGTCGTGTCGCCAGCGCCGACTTTTCTATCCCTGTCCCACCACTCTGGAGCAGCCTCTCTAGCCGGAACATCATTGCAGTCGGAAGCTCACCGGAAACAGGGTCTGGCGGGGGTTGCCGGGCAGCGCGCCTATGCTGCGAGCCGCATCGAGCGCGGCCTGGTCGAGCAGTGCATGGCCGGAACTGCGGGCGACGGCGGCGGATACCAGTTGGCCGTTTTCGGCGAGGGA
>CAIZKA010000279.1 GCA_903933395.1 uncultured beta proteobacterium
ATCGATAAGTCGGGTCAGTTCGGGGCTTTAATCGCCCTGCGAGATTCGCTACAATTACGCTCTTTCCGATTTCGCATCTTGAGCATTCAGGGACTATCACCATGAGTTGTGACGATACAGTCGATTGCGGTCGGCGGCGTCTGCTTGTTGCCACGGCAGCTGCAGGCGGGGTTGCCGGAGTTGCGGCAGCCGTGCCTTTCGTGGCCAGCATGCTGCCTTCCGAGCGGGCGAAGGCGGCCGGTGCGCCGGTGGAAGTGGATATCAGCAAACTTGCCCCGGGCCAGATGATGACCGTCGAATGGCGTGGCAAGCCCGTCTGGATTATCAACCGCACCAAGGAAATGCTCGATTCCATGGCGAAGATCGGCGATCAACTGGCCGATCCGAAGTCGGAAAAGAACATGCAGCCTGAATACGCGAAGAACGCGACGCGCTCGATCAAGCCGGAAATCCTGATCGCTGTCGGCATCTGCACCCATCTGGGCTGCTCGCCGACCGACAAGTTCAAGACGGGCGCCGAATCGGGTGTTGATCCCAACTGGCCGGGCGGCTTCATTTGTCCCTGCCACGGTTCCACCTTCGACCTCGCCGGTCGTGTCTACAAGAGCAAGCCGGCGCCGGACAACCTCGAAATTCCTCCGCACATGTACCTTGGCGATGCCAAGATCGTGATTGGCGAAGACAAGAAGGCCTGACGCGATGAGCAAAGTGAACGCCATATTGCAAGGGACGCTGAACTGGGTCGACGAGCGCTTTCCGCTGACGGCCAACTGGAAGGCCCATCTTGCCGAGTATTACGCGCCGAAGAACTTCAACTTCTGGTACTTCTTCGGTTCGCTGGCGATGCTGGTGCTGGTCATCCAGATCGTCACCGGCATTTTCCTCACCATGCACTTCAAGCCAGACGCTTCGCTCAACGCCTCCGGCGTGCCGGTCGCGTTTGCCAGCGTCGAGTACATCATGCGCGACGTGCCGTGGGGCTGGCTGATCCGCTACATGCATTCGACCGGGGCCTCGGCCTTTTTCCTCGTCGTGTACCTGCACATGTTCCGCGGTCTGCTCTACGGTTCCTATCGCAAGCCGCGCGAACTGATCTGGCTGTTCGGCATCGGCATCTTCCTTTGCCTGATGGGCGAGGCCTTCTTCGGCTACCTGCTGCCCTGGGGCCAGATGTCCTTCTGGGGCGCGCAGGTCATCGTCAATCTCTTTTCCGCGATCCCGCTGATCGGCGATGACCTTTCGATCTGGCTGCGCGGCGACTACGTCGTCGGCGACGCGACGCTGAACCGATTCTTCGCCTTCCACGTCATTGCCATGCCGCTGGTGCTGCTGGGTCTGGTGGGGGCGCACATCATCGCGCTGCACGAAGTCGGCTCCAACAATCCGGACGGCATCGAGATCAAGAAGAAAAAAGATGCCAATGGAATTCCGCTGGACGGCATTCCCTTCCATCCCTACTACTCGGTGAAGGACATCGTCGGCGTCGTGGTTTTCCTGATGGTCTTCTCCATCATCGTCTTCTTCATGCCCGAGGGCGGCGGCTATTTCCTCGAGTACAACAACTTCTTCCCTGCCGATCCGCTGCAGACGCCGCCGCATATCGCACCGGTCTGGTACTTCACGCCCTATTACTCGCTGCTGCGCGCGGTCACCTATCCGCTGCTCGGCATCGATGCGAAGTTCTGGGGCGTGGTGGCGATGGGCGCCGGTACCCTGATCTTCGCCTTCCTGCCCTGGCTCGACCGCAGCCCGGTGAAGTCGATCCGCTATCGCGGCCCGATCACCAAGTGGCTGCTTTCGATCTGGGTCGTCGGCTTCTTCATTCTCGGCTTCCTCGGCACCAAGGACCCGGCCTACAAGTTCTTCGGCGTTCTCCCCGGCGCGCCGATAGCGCAGTTGCTCAGCCTGTATTACTTCCTCTTTTTCCTGACGATGCCGATCTGGTCTTCGCTCGATCGCTGCAAGCCGGAACCGGATCGGGTGACAATGAAATGAAGAAATTCCTTACCGCAATCCTGTTTGCGCCGGTCCTGGCATTCGCCGCAGGAGCCACGCTGCATCTGGACACTGCCCCGGACAAGGCCACCGACATGGCCGCCCTGCAAAACGGCGCGAAGATCTTCGTCAATTACTGCCTGAACTGCCATTCGGCGTCCTACATGCGCTACACCCGCCTCAAGGACATCGGTCTTACCGATGCGCAGATCAAGGACAACTTGATGTTCACCGCCGAAAAGGTCGGCGAGCCGATGAAGATCGCCATGCAGCGCGCCGAAGCCAAGGTCTGGTTCGGCGCCGCGCCGCCGGATCTGAGCGTGATCGCGCGGGCGCGGGCATCCGAGGCCGGCAGCGGCGCGGACTGGCTTTACACCTATCTGCGCACTTTCTACCGCGACGAGAACCGCCCGACCGGCTGGAACAACGTGGTGTTCGAAAACGTCGGCATGCCGCACGCGCTATGGGAACTGCAGGGCGAGCAGGTCATGGGGCCCGACCACAAGCTGATGCTGGCCAAGCCGGGCAAACTCAAGCCGCAGGAATACGACGCCATGGTCGCCGACCTGGTTGCCTATCTCAAGTACATGGGCGAACCGGTAGCCGAGTTCCGCAAGAAACTGGGTGTGATCGTCCTGATCTTCCTGGGCGTGCTTTTCGTCTTTGCCTACGCGCTGAAACGCGAGTACTGGAAAGACATCCATTAACTCCAATAAGTGAATGCAAACCATGGGGCATCGAGAAATGAACGCACCACCCGTCCGCAAAGTGGTGCGTGATGCGGACTATTCCTGGGGTACCAGCGCAATGATGAACCTGTATTCGGGCACCACCTGTCCGTTCAGCCATCGCTGCCGCATCGTCCTCTATGAGAAGCAGATGGACTTCCAGGTGATCGACGTCGACCTGTTCAACAAGCCCGAAGACATCGCCATCATCAACCCGTACAACCGCGTACCGGTGCTGGTCGATCGCGATCTCGTGCTCTACGAGTCGAACATCATCAACGAATACATCGACGAACGCTTCCCGCATCCGCAGCTGATGCCGCCGGATCCGCAGACGCGGGCCAAGGCGCGCCAGTTGCTGTTCACCATGGAGCAGGAACTGTTCAGCCACATCGACGCACTGGAAAAGAACCTCAAGTCGGCCGACAAGGCGCGCGCGCACATGCGTGACCGGCTGATCGAACTGGCGCCGATGTTCAACAAGCAGAAGTTCCTGCTCGGCGACGACTTCTCCATGCTCGACGTGGCGATTGCGCCGCTGTTGTGGCGCCTCGACCATTACGCCATCGAACTGCCGAAGACCGCGGCGCCGCTGATGAAGTTTGCCGAGCGCATCTTCTCGCGCCAGGGTTTCATCGATGCGCTGACCCCGACCGAGAAGATGATGCGCCGTTAAGGGCGCATCTTCCGCCTCCCCGCTTTGGTTCATCTTGGCGCAACGCCAATGAAGTCCACCAAGCCCTACCTGATCCGTGCCATTCACGAATGGTGTGCGGATCAGGGCTTTACGCCTTATCTGGGGGTCAAGGTCGATGCGACCACGCGCGTACCGCGCGAATTCGTCAAGGATGGCGAAATCGTCCTCAACGTCGGACTCGAAGCGACCCATCAGTTGCTGCTGGGCAACGAGGAAATCACCTTTCAGGCACGTTTCGGCGGGCGCGCTTTTCCGGTTGTGGTCCCCATCGAACGGGTCGCGGCGATCTACGCCCGCGAAAACGGGGAAGGCATGGCTTTTGAAGTTACCGAGAGGCCCGAAGCCGCCGCTGGCGAGGCGCCGGATGCTGTTGAGCCCAGTTCCGCCGGCGCATCACCGGCGCCGACTCCCGAGCGCTCGTCCGGGCGGCCATTTCTGACCCGCGTCAAGTAAGGGAGTCCGGGCGGTCCCGGCCCCGGGACCTTGTTTCAGGCTACTTTGACTCCATCACCCAAACGCCGTCCCAGTCGTCTCCGGGCGGGTTGGCGATGAAGTGATCGCAGCGCTCGATATACATCTTCGCTGCCTTGTCATGATCGTTGAGCGCCAGCACCTCGCCGAATTCGCTCTTGGCGTCATTCCACTTCTGCTGCCGGAACTTGACCAGCCCCGACTTGAAATGGCGCAGGGCGTCGATCATCTGCGGGTAACTTTCTTCAGTGTGGTAGTCGAGAACTTCATAGATGGCGACCGGCTTGGTCTTGCCCTTGACCACCACCAGGTCGAGTTCGCGACTGTAGTAGGTCGCCTTGAGGGCCTTGTAGGTGAA
>CAIZKA010000280.1 GCA_903933395.1 uncultured beta proteobacterium
GACTTCGAAGCGCACCAGGAGCTCGTCGCCATTTTCCTGCAGCAGGATGGCGCGCAGGGTGATGACGCCGGTCTCGGAAAATTTGACGGCATTGCCGACATAGTTGAGCAGCGCCTGGCGCAGGCGGGTCGCGTCACCCCGCAGCCAGGGCGGCACGCCGGCGGACTCGATCGCGAGCACCAGCCCCTTGGCGCGGACCCGATCAGACATCAGTGAGCGGGCATCGTCGAGAATAGATGCCAGCGAGAAGTCGGCCTGCTCCAGTGTCAGCTTGCCGGCCTCGATCTTGGAGATGTCGAGAATGTTGTTGATGATGGCCAGCAGATGATTGGCGGTGGTGTCGATCTTGGCCAGCCGGTCGGCCTGCTCGGGCGTCGTCTTGGCGTGGCGCAGGATGTAGCAGAGGCCGATGATGGCGTTCATCGGGGTGCGAATTTCGTGGCTCATGTTGGCGAGGAAGGTGCTCTTGGCACGATTCGCCGATTCGGCGGCGTCCCTCGCATCTGCAAGTTCAAGCGTGCGTTGCTCGACACGCGTTTCAAGGCTTTCGTTCAGTTCGCGCAGATCGAGTTCGGCACGTTTGCGGTCGGTAATGTCATTCACGACGCCGACCACGCCGATGATTGTTCCCTGTGAGTTGTGCAGCGGCGCCGTCAGGTCCGATGCCCAGCCGCGGCTGCCGGTTTGCCTGACCTCGAATGGAAACTCGACCGGATCAGGACTCTCGCCGCGAAGTGCGCCCTCCAGCAGGGTCATGACGCCGGAATCCTTGAGGAAGGGAAAGACCTCGAGCGGATGGCGGCCGAGAACATCCGCTGCCTTCATTCCCGTGAAACGCTCCATGTGCGGGTTCCAGAGCTGGTAGCGCAGGTCGGTGCCATAGACGACGATGCCTTCGCGCACGCCGGAAATGATTTGCATGTTGAACTGGTGCGACTCCAGCAGCGCGATTTCCGCCACTTTGCGGGCGGTGATGTCCTGGATCACGCAGCGTAGCGTCAGCGGGTGATCCGCGGCGTCGAAGTGCATCTGTCCATGACCGAGCACCCAGCGCTCGGTTCCATCCTTATGGCGGACGATGCGAAATTCCTTGTCGAAAACCCCACCCCGGGCAAGCACCTCGTCCTTCAGATAGTCGATCACCAGCAGCCGGTCATCCGGATGGATCAGGGCCGCCCATCCTTCCACCGAACGTTCGTAGGCGTCGTCTATGCCGCACAGTTGGTCGAATATTGCGGAACTGGTCCACGACCCGCTCTGGACATCGAAGGAATAACTGCCCAGGCCCGCAAAGCTCTGCGCTTCGACAAGCGAATGTTCGCTCTCGTTCAATGCCCCATCGCGCTGCGCCAGGGTTTCCAGCAGGTGGTTGAAGCCGGCGACCAGTTCGCCGATTTCGTCGGGACGGGCCACGGGCAAGGTCCGGGGCGTCTGCCTGGTTGCGGACATGTCGGCGAGCATTCGGACGGCGGTAGCCATCGGAAAAAGCTGGCGCCGCAACATCCACCAGATCAGGATGGCGGACAGCAGTGTCAGGAGCATTGCCGCCATCAGCATGCGCTGCTGCAGGGCGTGAATCCAGGCGAAGGCAGTTGCTGTCGGCAGGGCGACGGCAACGTACCAACCCGCCGCCGGCACCCTTTTCGTCGAAGCCAGCACTTCCACGCCCTTTGGATTGACCAGAACGGCGGAACCCTCATAGCCATCGATAAAAAGGTCCAGCAACGGGTTGCTCCCGGGCGAGGGGAGCTGTTCCATGATGCGACTCTTGTCGGAGGCAGTGACAATCAGCCGGTACTGGGGGGCGACCAGCAGATAGCCTCCGGTCTTGCCGAAATGGATCTCGCCAATCCGGTCCAGAAAATTCGGCTTGCCGAGGTCGGTCACGCCGGCCAGGGCGCCGATAACATTTCCCCGTGCATCGCGAATGGGCGTCGCCATGCCGACAATCGGCGCCCTCAGCGATCTTCCCATGAATGGCCGGCCGAGCGTCGTTATTCCTTTGCTTAGCGCATCTGCGATGTGCTCCCGATCAGCATAATTGAGGCCCATTCTTGCGGAAGAGAGTGGAACGTCGGCAATCGCGGTGCCATCGGGCCTGACGGCGATGACGCCGCCGTTGAACAGACGCTGAAGTACCAGACGCCGTTCCAGCGACGTCTGCCTCGCCGTTGAACCTGCCGGCATGAATGGGGCCACCGCCGCGGCCACTTCCTCCAGAGCGAACTGGCGCTCTTTCCACTCGTGATCGATCTGTGCGGCCATCGAGGACGCCGTGGCGAACTGCTGATCGCCCAGCACGCGCGCCATGTCCTCGCGCAAGCTGCGACCGGCGTAAAGTGCCAGCGACCAGATCGAGACCAGAAAAATGACCAGTGTGAATACGGTTATCCTGACCTTCAGCGATCTTGTCCACCAGCTATTCCAGTTCATGCAGATTTTCACCGGTCAGGAGTTTGTTTGATGAACGC
>CAIZKA010000281.1 GCA_903933395.1 uncultured beta proteobacterium
CAGCGGGCGGAACTCGTCGTCGCTCAGTTCTCCGGCAAGGTAGCGCCGGGTCTGGTCGCGAAACTGGGCGACGCGGGCCTGGACAATGGCGTGATCGTAGTCGTCGTATTTGTACATGGCGCGTATTTTCCTGGCGTTAAACGAAGATCAGCTTGCCGCCGATCAGCAGCAAGATGGAGGCGAGCAGGCCGCGTAGCGCCCGTTCCGGCACTTTGGCTGCGAAGTGGGCGCCGAGCGCGATCCCCGGCAGCGAACCGATCAGCAGCGACACGAGCAGCACTACATCGACCGTGCCCAGCCACCAGTGGCCGAGGCCGGCGACCAGGGTCAGCGGCACCGCGTGGGCGATGTCGGAACCGACGATGCGCCGCGTGGCAAGTTGGGGGTAGAGGAAGGTCAGTGCGGTGACGCCCAGCGCACCGGCCCCGACCGAGGAAATCGTCACCAGCACGCCGAGGATGGCACCGACGAGAATCGTCAGCGCGGGGGCTCGCTTTTGAAAGTCGGCGCTGGCGGGACGGCGTTTTACATGGTCCAGCAGGCGCTGGCGAAAAATCAGCGAGGCGGCGGTGAGCAGCAGGGCGACGCCGAGCACCACCGAGATAAGCCCGGCAGCGCCGTGACCCTGCGCACCCAGTTGTGCCAGCAGCAACACGGTCAGGCCGGCGGCCGGAACGCTGCCGAGCGCGAGTCGGCCGGTGATCGTCCAGTCGATGTTGTCGTGGCGGTGATGCACCCAGGAACCGCCGCTCTTGGTAATCGCCGCGTAAAGCAAGTCAGTGCCCACTGCGGTCGCCGGCTTGAAGCCGAAGACCAGGACCAGCAGCGGGGTCATCAGCGAGCCGCCACCGACACCGGTCAGGCCGACAAGAAGGCCCACGGCGAAGCCGGACAGCGGAAGCAGGGGATTGAGGATGAATTCCATGATGCAGCGCATCGTAGCGGCTTCTTATAGGCCTGAAAAATACCTTATTGCTATTTATATATAACTAGAAGATATAATTAATCCATGAAACTGCAGCAGCTACGTTATCTGGTCGAAGTCGAGCGGCGCGGCTTGAACGTCTCCGCCGCTGCCGAGGCGCTATTCACGTCGCAGCCGGGGGTGTCCAAACAGATCGGGCTGTTGGAGGAAGAACTGGGCCTGACGATTTTCGAGCGCAGCGGCAAGCGACTTACGGCCATCACCGCACCCGGCCGCATCGTGCTGGCCATGGCGCAGCGCATGCTCGCCGAAGCGCAGAACATGAAGCGGGTTGGGGAGGATTACGCGGCGGAAAGCAGCGGCACGCTGTCGATCGCGACCACCCACACCCAGGCGCGCTACACCTTGCCGCCAGTGATCCGGCGCTTCGTTCAGCGCCACCCGGAAATCCGGCTGCACATCCAGCAAGGCAGTCCGCTGCAGGTGGCCGAGTGGGTGTTGGAAGGCAGCGCGGATCTCGGCATCGCGACCGAGGCACTGGATCGCCATTCGGATCTATTGACCCTGCCCTGCTTCCAATGGGCGCACCTGGTGGTGACTCAGCGCGGCCATCCGCTATTGGAGCGC
>CAIZKA010000282.1 GCA_903933395.1 uncultured beta proteobacterium
CCTGACCTTGTCCATGTCGGCACGCGTCATCTCGCGCGGCACTTGCGAACTGCCTGCGACGTAGGGCAGCGGCGAAGGCGCAATCAGCGGCCAGTTGCCGGTATCGAGCGGCTGGTCGATGCCATCCCAGGCCAGTTTGGTGGAGCCCTTGCGTCCGGCGTGGCCGATCTGCAGCGCCATCTTCGCCTGGCTGTTGGCATGGACGAAATCGACGATGCGTTTCCAGGCGGCGGCCTGCTCGTCGTTCCAGATGCCGGCGCATCCTGGACTGATGCGGGCATCGGCGGCAACGCAGGTCATCTCCGTCATCACCAGCGCCGCGCCGCCCAGGCCGCGCGCCGTGTAGTGCTGGAAATGGAAATCGCCGGGCATGCCATCCGTCGCCGAGTAGGTGCACATCGGCGACACGACGACGCGATTGGCCAGCGCCATTCCGCGCAGCCGGAAAGGCGTAAACATCGGCGGCACCGGAGTTGCGCCCGGAGGCGTGGCGACGCCGCAGCGGGCGGCGAACCAGCGGTCGAAGTCCTCCGTGTAGGCCGGGTCGCGCAGCTTCTGGTTGGCGTGACCGACACGCTGGCTGCCGGTAAGCACGGCGAAGGCGAACTGCTCGGGCTCCATGCCGACATAGCGATCGACTTCCTCGAACCAGGTCATGCGATTGCGCGCGGCGCTTTGCAGCTTGAGCGCCTCGATCTCGCGCTCGGACTGGTATCGGGCCAGCTGCGTCGGCACGTCGCCCTCGGTGCTGTTCAGCACCTTGACCAGGGCGCGGGCATCTTCCATCGCCAGTTTGGTGCCGGAGCCGATGGTGAAATGTGCCGTATGCGCCGCATCGCCGAGCAGCACGATGTTGTCCTTGAACCAGCGCTCGCAGAGCACGCGGTTGAACTTCAGCCACACCGCCGAACCGCGCAGGTGGCGCGCGTTGGAAATCAGCCGGGCGCCGTCGAGCAAGTCGGCGAAGAGTTCCTCGCAGAAGGCGATCGACTGGTCCGGGTCCATTTTGTCGATGCCGGCCTTGAGCCAGACGTCTTCCGGCGTCTCGACGATGAAGGTGGCCCACTCCTCGTTGAACTGGTAGGCGTGGAGGTTGAACCAGCCCCACTCGGTCTCCTTGAAGCCGAAGGTAAAGGCGTCGAGCTTTTTCCTGGTGCCGAGCCAGATGAAGCGGCACTTGCGCACGTCGATGCGCGGATTGAAATGGCTCTCGTATTTGCTGCGGGTGGTCGAATTGACGCCGTCGGCGCCGATGACCAGGTCGTATTCCCGCGAATAATCGTCCGGATCCTTGAATTCGGTTTCGAATTTCAGGTGAACGCCGAGTTCCCTGGCGCGGGCCTGGAAGATCTGCAGCAGTTTCAGGCGCCCGATGCCGCAGAAGCCGTGGCCGCCGGACACCATCCGCCGGCCCTTGAAGAACACGTCGCAGTTGTCCCAGTGATGGAAATTGCGCTCGATCTCGGCGACGACCTGCGGATCGTCCTCGCGGAAGCCGTCCATGGTCTTGTCGGAAAATACGATGCCCCAGCCGAAGGTGCTGTCGGCCTGGTTGCGTTCGATCACGGTGATCTCGCTGGCCGGACTGGCCTGCTTCATCAGGATCGAAAAATACAGGCCCGCGGGGCCTCCGCCAAGACAAACGATGCGCATTGACATCTCCTTCCGCCGCCAGTTTACGTTAATTTGTTTTATTTTAGGTCTAAACTATTTTTGCTGTCAAGCATGGCCCGAATCCTAGCCCCAAACGGCACCGCTCTGCGGAATCCCTGTCGCACCGGAATCACACGGGCGAAGGCCTATTTTCATCGAATACAATAGCGCCTCCCGGTTGGTCCACACCCTTCCACCTTCCCTCTCTTTCCTAAATCAACATGAAAACAATCTTCATCACCGGCGGCGCCGGCTTCATCGGCTCGGCGCTGATTCGCCTGCTGATCGCCGAGAGTGACTGGCGCATTGTCAACATCGACAAGCTGACCTACGCCGGCAATCTCGAATCGCTCGCAGACCTGGTCGAAAACCCGCGCCACATCTTCAGCCACACCGACATTTGCGATCGCGCAATGCTGGACGGGTTGTTCCTCGACCACCAGCCGGCCGGCGTGATCCACCTTGCCGCCGAGTCGCATGTCGACCGCTCGATCCATGGTCCCGGCGACTTCATCGAGACCAACATCAAGGGCACCTACACGCTGCTCGAGGCGGCGCGCGCCTATTGGTCTACGCTCGAGCCGCAGGCAAGAGCCGACTTCCGCTTCCACCATGTGTCCACCGACGAAGTTTTCGGCTCGCTCGGCGACTCCGGACTGTTCGTCGAAACCAGCCCCTACCAGCCGAATTCGCCGTATTCCGCATCGAAAGCCGCTTCCGACCACCTGGTGCGCGCCTGGCACCACACCTACGGCCTGCCGACGGTGATGACCAACTGCTCGAACAATTACGGTCCCTGCCAGTTTCCCGAAAAGCTGATCCCGCTGATGATCCACAACGCCGTGTCCGACAAGCCGCTGCCCATCTACGGCAAGGGCGACAACGTGCGCGACTGGCTCTACGTCGATGACCACGTGCGCGCGCTGCGCCTGGTTTTCGAACGCGGTCTCGTCGGCGAGACCTACAACATAGGCGGGCACAACGAGAAGACCAACCTCGAAGTGGTCGACACCCTGTGCACCCTGCTCGACCAACTGAAGCCGCGCCAGGACGGCCGCAGCTACCGCCAACAAAAGATCTCGGTCGCCGACCGCCCCGGCCACGACAAGCGCTACGCCATCGACGCCGGCAAGATAGAGCGCGAACTGGGCTGGACACCGCGGGAAAGCTTCGAGACCGGAATGAAGAAGACCGTGCTGTGGTATTTGGAGAATCACGCCTGGGTCGCCCATGTCGTCTCCGGCGAATACCGGAAGTGGATGGATCGCAATTACGGAGACCGCAAATGAATACTCTGACCACCCGCGGCATCATCCTCGCCGGCGGCTCCGGCACCCGGCTGCATCCGGTCACGCTGGCCGTGTCGAAGCAACTGCTGCCGATCTACGACAAACCGATGATCTACTACCCGCTGACCACGCTGATGCTGGCCGGCATTCGCGAGATTCTGCTGATTTCGACGCCGCTGGATACACCGCGCTTCGAACAGCTGCTGGGCGATGGCTCGCAGTGGGGCATAAGCATCAAGTACGCGGTGCAACCCAGCCCGGACGGACTGGCGCAGGCCTTTATCATCGGCCGCGATTTCGTCGGCGACCATCCCTCGGCGTTGGTGCTCGGCGACAACCTGTTCTATGGCCACGACTTTGCTACCCAGTTGCAGGGTGCGGCAAAAGTCGGCGCCGGCGCCACGGTGTTCGCCTATGCGGTGAGCGATCCGGAACGCTACGGCGTGGTCGAGTTCGACGCGACGGGCCGTGCCATCAGCATCGAGGAGAAACCCAAAGCTCCGAAGTCACGCTACGCCGTGACCGGGCTTTACTTCTATGACACCCAGGTCTGCGACATCGCCGCCAAACTCAAACCTTCGCCGCGTGGCGAACTCGAGATCACCGACCTCAACCGCATCTATCTCGAAAAGGGCCAGCTCCACGTCGAGATCATGGGTCGCGGCATGGCCTGGCTCGACACCGGCACCCACGAGTCGCTGCTCGAAGCCGGGCAGTTCATCGAGGTCATTGAAAAGCGCCAGGGCCTAAAGGTCGCCTGCCCGGAAGAAGTCGCCTGGCGGCAGAAATGGATAGACGACGCGCAACTGGCGAAGCTGGCTGAGCCGCTGGCCAAAAGCCAGTATGGTCAATACCTGCAGAACCTGCTGACACACGGGGTGCAGGGATGAAACTCATTCCGACGGCAATCCCGGAAGTGGTCTTGTTGGAGCCGAAGGTATTCGGCGACGAGCGCGGTTTCTTCTTTGAGAGCTGGAACAAGCGGACCTTTACCGAACTCGGCATCGCTGCCGACTTCGTGCAGGACAACCACTCGAAGTCACAGAAGAACGTGTTGCGCGGCCTGCACTACCAGATCGAGCATGCCCAAGGCAAGCTGGTCCGCGTCACTGCCGGCGCCGTGTATGACGTCGCCGTGGATCTGCGCCGCTCCTCGCCCACCTTCGGCCGGTGGGTCGGCTTCACCCTGTCTGCCGAAGACAAACGCATGGCCTGGATACCGCCGGGCTTCGCCCATGGTTTTTGCGTCACCTCGGACTACGCCGAGTTCCTCTACAAAACCACCGACTACTGGAGCCCGGCGCACGAACGCACGCTGCTGTGGAACGATCCGCAACTGGCAATTCCATGGCCTCTCTCCGGCGAACCGCTGCTCGCAACCAAGGACAAGACCGGCACGCTGCTGGCGCAGACCGAAACCTTCGCATGAAGATTCTGCTCACCGGGTGCGCCGGCCAGCTCGGTCGTGAATTGAAGCGCTCGCTGGCCTGCCTCGGCGAGGTCGTCGCCTGCGACCGGCGCCAGCTCGACCTGACCAACCCGGATGCACTGCGGGCCGCCGTGCGTGCCATAGCACCCGCAGCGATCGTCAACGCCGCCGCCTACACCGCGGTGGACAAGGCCGAAGCCGAACCGGCCGCGGCCGACACCATCAATGCCGTGGCGCCCGGTATCCTCGCCGAGGAAGCGAAACGCCTTGGCGCGCCGCTGATCCACTATTCGACCGACTACGTTTTCGACGGCAGCAAGGCCACGGCCTACACGGAGGACGACATCCCCGCGCCCCTGTCTGCCTATGGCCGCAGCAAGCTCGGCGGTGAACAGGCAATTACTGCCACCGGCGCCCGCCACCTGATTTTCCGCACTAGCTGGGTGTATGGCCTGCACGGCGCGAACTTCATGAAGACCATGCTGCGCCTGGGCCGCCGCAGTTGCGAAACGGGCGACGAACTGCGCGTGATCGGTGACCAGGTTGGCGCACCAACGTGGACCCGCCATCTGGCCGACATCGCCGCCCTGGTGCTCGCCCGCGAGGACATGCCGGAAGGCTTGTACCATCTCGCCGCCGCCGGCGAGACCAGCTGGCACGGTTATGCCGAAGCCATTTTTGCCGAGGCGCAGAACATCGGCCTGATGGAAAAATCGCCCGTGGTTCGCCGTATCACCAGCGCCGACTATCCGCTGCCCGCAGCGCGACCGGCCAACTCGCGGCTGGACTGCACGAAATTCCGGCGCGACTTCGACCTAAGCCTGCCCGACTGGCGCAGCGGGCTGGCCGACTGCCTTGCCGACGCACGCTTCTGAACATTCAAACTAAAAATAAAATGGCTGCCACCCCCACCTACGACGAATCCTCCTTCCGCGTCCTCAAGGGACTGGAGCCGGTGCGCGAGCGCCCCGGCATGTACACCCGCACCGACTCGCCGGCCCACATCATCCAGGAAGTCATCGACAACTCCGCCGACGAGGCGCTTGGCGGCCATGCGAAAACCCTCCACGTGCTGCTGCACCTCGATGGCTCGACCACCATTACCGATGACGGCCGCGGCATTCCGGTCGGCCTGCATCCGGACGAAAAGATTCCGGTCGTGGTGCTGGCCTTTACTCGGCTGCATGCCGGCGGCAAGTTCGACAAGAGCAAGGGCAATTCGGCCTAC
>CAIZKA010000283.1 GCA_903933395.1 uncultured beta proteobacterium
ACGCTGCCGGCGTAGATGCCGCGCTTGGAGGGTTCCAGTTCGTCGATGATTTCCATCGCCCGCACCTTCGGCGCGCCGGATACCGTGCCGGCCGGGAAGGTGGCCCTGAGCACGCCGGGAGCGCCTTCGTCGTCCTTGAGTTCGGCTTCGACGTTCGACACGATGTGCATCACGTGCGAGTAGCGCTCGATGATGAACCGGTCGGTGACCTTGACCGTGCCGGTCTTGGCGACGCGGCCGATGTCGTTGCGGCCGAGGTCGAGCAGCATCAGGTGTTCGGCGCGTTCCTTCGGGTCGGCCAGCAGGTCTGCCGCCAGCGCCTCGTCTTCGGCGACCGTGGCGCCACGCTTGCGCGTGCCGGCGATCGGGCGCACGGTGACGCGCCGCTCGCCGTTCTGGTGTTCGAGGCGCACCAGGATTTCGGGCGAGGCGCCGACCACGTGGAAATCCTCGAAGTTGAAATAGAACATGTAGGGCGAGGGATTCAGCGTGCGCAGCGCGCGGTAGAGTGCCAGCGGGCTCGCGGCGAAGGGTTTGCTCATGCGCTGCGAGAGCACCACCTGCATGATGTCGCCATCGACGATGTACTGCTTTGCGCGGCGCACGGCGGCCTTGAAGGCCTCCTCGCCGAATTCCGAAACCGCAGGGGCGGACGGCGCGCGCACTTCCGGAGGAATTTCCACCGGCGCGCGCAACTTGGCCAGCAGCTCCTTGAGCCGCGCCTGGGTCTGCTTCCATGCGCCGGGGAAGCCGGGCTCGGCATATACCACCAGGGTCAGCTTGCCCGAGAGGTTGTCGACAATGGCGATTTCCTCGGACAGCAGCAGCAGGATGTCCGGCACCCCGAGCGGGTCGGGAGACTTCCTTTGCGCCAGTTTCGTCTCGATGTAGCGCACCGTGTCGTAACCGAAGGCGCCGACCAGGCCGCCGCAGAAGCGCGGCAGGCCGGGCAGGTCGGGCACCTTGAAGCGGGCCATGAACTCGGAAATGAAGCTCATCGGGTTGCTGTGGTCGCGGCGTTCGGCGACGCGGTTGCCGGAAAGCACCATGATGGCGCCGTCAGCCACGGCGATACGCGTGCTGGCGGCGAGCCCGATGAAGGAATAGCGGCCGAAGCGCTCGCCGCCCTGCACCGATTCGAGCAGGTAGGAGTAAGGGTCGTTGGCCAGCTTGAGGTAGATCGACAGCGGGGTATCGAGGTCGGCGAAGGTTTCGAGCGTCACCGGGATGCGGTTATAGCCCTCGGCGGCAAGCCGGTTGAATTCGGATTCGGTCATGGGGAAACTCCACTGATACGGGTGCTGCAAGGACGGGTGCGCGGGCGGGTCGGCTCCGGCGCGATGGAAATCGGCGCTCTATGGCGCGGGCGTTCAGGCCCGCCAGGGCCAGGCCTCCGCCCCGAGGGCGTGTTTCCGTGTCGTTTGCAGGTTGCGGTGGAGCATGATCAGGCAGTCTTCCCAAAGTCGGCGCTGGCGATACGGCGAGCGGCCTCTTCCAGCGACGCGACTATAGCATCGCAGTCGATTCCTTGCACATCCTCGCCCTCGTTGTAGCCGTAGGGCACGATGAACACCGGGCAGCCGGCGGCGCGGGCGGCGACGGCATCATGGTGCGAATCACCGATGTGCAGGTTGGCGGCAGGCAGAGTGCCCATGCGTTCGCAGGCATGCAGCAATTGCGCCGGATGCGGCTTCTTGTGCGGCAGGCTGTCGCCCGAGACGGCGAACCGGAACCAGCCGGAAAGCCCGCTTGCCACCAGCAAGGGCTCGGTGAAGGCGGCCGCCTTGTTGGTGATCACGGCCAGCGGCAGTTCGGCCGCGCGCAAAGCCTGCAGGCCTTCCAGCACGCCGGGGAAGACTCTTGAGCGGCGGCCGTTTTCGACGGCGTAATGGTGGCGGAAGATGACCTGTGCCTGTTCGACCGCGACATCGTCGAGGTCGGGCAGGCAACGCGCAACGAGCTTCGGAATGCCGCGGCCGATGAAGCCGGCAATGGTGTCTATTGGATATTCGGGGCGGCCCAGTTCGCGCATCATGCCGTTGGCGGCGGCGGCGAGGTCGGGAACGGTGTCGAGCAGGGTGCCATCGAGGTCGATGGTGACCGACTTGATCCTCATGATCCCGGCTCCCCCGATGAAGGGGCTCAGGCTTTGGCGAGTTCGGCGCGCAGGGCGGCGATCACGCTGTCGTAGCGGTGCGGGTCGCTGTC
>CAIZKA010000284.1 GCA_903933395.1 uncultured beta proteobacterium
AGGACTCGTAGATGCGGATCGGCTCGCCGCTGCCGGCCTCGGTCCACAGGTTCTTGCCCAGCCGCGACGGGTTGTTCTTGATGATGGCATTCGCCGCGTCGAGGATGTTGCCGTGGGAGCGGTAGTTCTGCTCGAGGCGGATCATGTTCTGCACCTTGAACTCGCGCTCGAAGTCGGCCATGTTGCCGACGTCGGCGCCGCGGAAGGCGTAGATCGACTGATCATCATCACCCACGCAAAACAGATGGGCCCCGCCGCCGGCGAGCAGCCTCAACCAGCGATACTGGAGTTTGTTCGTGTCCTGGAACTCATCGACCAGGATGTGGCGGAAACGCTCCTGATAGTGCCGGCATAGTGGTTCGTTGCGCTCCAGCAGTTCGTAGGAGCGCAGCAACAGCTCGGCGAAATCGACCACTCCCTCGCGCTGGCACTGCGCCTCGTAGGCTTCGTAGAGTCCGATGCGCTTCCTCGCCCAGTCATCGTAAGCTTCGACCGCTGCCGCGCGCAGACCCTGCTCCTTCTGCGCGTTGATGAAGTGGCACAGTTCGCGCGGCGGGAACTTCTCGTCGTCGACATTGAGCGACTTGAGCAGGCGCTTGACCGCGGCCTGCTGGTCGGCCGAATCGAGGATCTGGAACAGTTGCGGCAGGCCGGCGTCGCGATAGTGGGCACGCAAGAAGCGGTTGCACAGGCCGTGGAAGGTACCGATCCACATGCCCCTGACGTTGATCGGCAGCATACCGGCCAGGCGCGTCTGCATCTCCTTGGCCGCCTTGTTGGTGAAGGTCACGGCCAGCACGCCGGGCGGCGACACCTGCCCGGTCGAAATCAGCCAGGCGATGCGCGTCGTCAGCACCCGCGTCTTGCCCGAACCGGCGCCGGCAAGGATCAGGGCATGCGCCGGCGGCAGGGTCACGGCCGCCAGTTGCGGCGGGTTGAGATGGGCGAGCAGCGAATTCATGGGCATTACGCGGGGGCCAAGGTAGCGATTATATGGGCCGGACCCGGCTCGACCGGCCAAAAGTAAGCGCTAACAATGGACAGAAGAGCGACGGGGGCGTGTTGCACACTGAAATACTGCATTGCAGCAAAATACTTGAATTTAGAGTGTCTCGCCCATATCAAGGCTGTAGAATCCGTCATGCTGCAATGCAACACGTTACAGCTGGAAGGGTGGCCCCGGCTCACAAGGCCGGGGTTGTCCGACTGAAAAGGAGAACTTGCTATGAGAACTTACCCCAAGACACCGAAAATACTGCCCTGGCTGGCAAAGAAAGCCGGCATCAGCGAATCCAGAGCCGCCACCTTGTGGCACGAGGCGGAGCGCTGGGCCGGGCATAGAGCCAAGACCGGCTCGTCGCTCTACTTCAAACTGGCCGTGGATCGCCTGCTGGAACTGGCGCTCGCCGAGTCATTGCGCGCAGACGCGGCATCATTCGGCTGGCGTCCCTGGGCCCGCGCACAAGCCCGCCTCTGGGCGGTCTCGATGCAAGTGGCCCAGCAAGGCTCGGCCTTGACGGCGCGCGGCTGGCGCTTGGTCAGTTCCGCCACGCGCCAACAGCAGCAGCAAATGAGCTAACGCCCCACGCTCGGCTTAAGGCCGGTGGTCGCCTGCAGGTGAGCCGCCGCGACCCCGGCTTCCGCCGCACTGGAATAGCCGCCCAACCGCAACTCGTAGTTCCAGCCTCCGCCCTCCGTCCGACGCGGACGGACGCGCGCGGCAAAACCCGCCTCGCGTATCCGGTCGTACAACTCGAGGGCCGCTTCCTCGCTTGGCGCGGTTCCGGCCAGAATGCGCCACTTGCCTTTTGCGCGCGCCGCGCCGTCGCCCGCCATGATTTCG
>CAIZKA010000285.1 GCA_903933395.1 uncultured beta proteobacterium
CAGCGTGGTGCGGCCCATGGCGCGCAGCGCCGCGCAAAGGAAGCGGCGGACATCCGCCGTCGCCGGGTGGTAATCGGCAGGCTTGAAGTTCAGGGCCAGCAACAGGATCTGGTCGACCAGCAGCATCTTGCCCATGGGATTCGGGGTTTCCAGTCCGGCCGCGAGGAAGGCGTCGGCAATCCAGTGGCGCGCGGCAGCCGGATCGAAAGTGGCCAGTTCGTCCGCCCCCAAGGGGAAATCGAACCTTTCGCCGTTCTTCAAAATCACGCTGACTTGATGATCCACGGTACTGCTCCTTTGGCCTGTCGTTGTATTGGCGAGGATGATACCGGAAGCCGCCGCCTCCAGAGCGATTGTGGATGGGAACAAGGCTCTGCCGGAAATCCACTTGACCGTGGCCGACGAGCCCTGTGCTATCTTGCAATCGCGATGTTGTCTTGCATTGATCCAGCGGGGAGAAGAGGCACATGACGATCCGCAGTATCACGGGAACAGTCAGGCTCCTGACGGGAGCGGTAATTCTTTTCCTGTCATCGGCCGCAAGCGCTGCAGACATCTCGATATACAGCGGTGGCGCCGTCAAGGCAGCGCTCAGCGTCGTGGCGGCGAACTACGAGAAGGTCAGCGGAAACCGCGTCACGGTTGACTACGCGCCGGTCGGCGCCCTGATGCGCCGGCTTGCCGAGGGCGGCACGCCGGACGTCGTGGTACTGACCACGGACGTCATGCCGGCGGCGGAAAGCAAAGGCTGGGCGGTGCCGGGAGCGGCTTTCGCGCTGGGCGGCGTAGGCGTCGGCGTGGCGGTACGCGAAGGCGCGGCGGCCCCGGACATCTCGACGCCCGAATCCTTCAAGCAGGCCCTGCTTGCGGCCAAGTCGATCACCTACATCGATCCTGAAAAGGGCACCAGCGGCAAGCACTTCGCCGAGGTCTTGCAGCGCCTGGGCATTGCCGAGGCGATGAAAGACAAGACCAGGCTGGGCGATGCGGGTTACGTGGTGGAGCCGGTGGCGCGCGGCGAGATCGAACTCGGAATCCAGCAGATCACGGAAATACTTCCAGTGAAGGGCGTGACGCTGGTTGGGCCGCTGCCCGAGCCGCTGCAAAAGGTCACCGTGTATTCCGCGGCGCCGACACCCGCCGCGCGCGATCCCGAGCCCGTCAGGGATTTCCTTGCTTACCTGCGCCGCCCAGAAAGTCGCGGGGTTTTCGTGGGCAAGGGATTCCTAGCGCCCTAATCGCCCGCCATGGGCCCGCCCGACGGCAAGACTGGCGGCCGGGAACCCCGGTTCACCGGTGCAAACCTTGTAAAATCTGCGCCTTCGCGAATTGACGGGATTCCCCGATGGATCAGAAACCGACGTTCCAGGAAATCATCCTGCGCCTGCAGGCGTTCTGGAACGAACAAGGCTGCGCGCTGCTGCAGCCCTATGACATGGAAGTCGGCGCCGGCACCAGCCATACCGCCACCTTCCTTCGCGCCCTCGGCCCGGAGCCGTGGAAGGCGGGTTACGTGCAGCCCTCGCGCCGCCCCAAGGACGGCCGCTACGGCGAGAATCCCAATCGAATGCAGCACTACTACCAGTACCAGGTGGTGCTGAAGCCCGCGCCAGAAAACATTCTCGAGCTCTACCTCGCCTCGCTCGAGGCGCTGGGCTTCGACCTCAAGCAGAACGATGTCCGCTTCGTCGAGGATGACTGGGAAAACCCGACGCTGGGCGCCTGGGGCCTGGGCTGGGAAGTCTGGCTCAACGGCATGGAAGTGACGCAGTTCACCTATTTCCAGCAGGTCGGCGGCATCGACTGCAAGCCGATCACCGGCGAGATCACCTACGGCCTCGAGCGCCTGGCGATGTACCTGCAGGGCGTCGAGAACGTCTTCGACCTGGTCTATGCGCCGGGCCTGAAATACGGCGACGTCTTCCACCAGAACGAGGTGGAGCAAAGCGCCTACAACTTCGAGCACAGCAACGTCGAGTTCCTGCTCACCGCCTTCGGCGCGCACGAAGGCAACGCCAAGCACCTGATGGAGCAGCAACTGGCGCTGCCGGCCTACGAACAGGTGCTGAAGGCCGCACACACTTTCAACCTGCTCGATGCGCGCGGCGCCATCTCGGTCACCGAGCGCGCCGCCTATATCGGCCGCATCCGCAACCTGGCGCGCAGCGTGGCGCAGAGCTACCTCGAAAGCCGTGCGCGGCTGGGCTTCCCGATGGCACCCCGGGCCTGGGCCGATGAAGTCATGGCGAACCTCGCCAAGAAGGCCGCATGATGAGCACGAAGAACCTCCTGGTCGAACTCTTTGTCGAGGAACTTCCGCCCAAGGCGCTGAAGAAACTCGGCGAAGCCTTCGCCGCAACGCTCGCGGCCAGCCTCAAGGCTAGCGGCCTCGCCGGCGACGCCGCTGTCGTCACTTCATTTGCGTCACCGCGCCGCCTCGCCGCGCATCTCGCCACCGTCGCTGCGAAAGCCGCCGACAGGCAGGTGCTGCAGAAGCTCATGCCGGTTGCCGTAGCACTGGATGCGGCGGGCAATGCCACGCCCGCCCTGCTGAAGAAGCTTGCCGCCCTTGGAGCCGATGCCTCCGTAGTGCCGACGCTGAAGCGCCAGCCGGACGGCAAGGCCGAAGCCTTGTTCCTCGACAGCCTGGTCACCGGCGCGACTCTGGCCGAAGGCCTGCAGGTGGCGCTGGAAGCAGCGCTGGCCGCGCTGCCCATCCCCAAGGTGATGACCTACCAATTAGCTGATGGCTGGACCAGCGTGAATTTCGTGCGCCCGGCGCACAGGCTCGTCGCACTGCACGGCGCCGAAGTCGTTCCGGTTGGCGTGCTGGGCCTCAGCGCCGGGCGCGAGACCCAGGGCCACCGCTTTGAGGCAAAGAACCTTGTCGTGTCGATCAAGGATGCCGACAGCTACGCACAGCAGCTAGAAAGTGAAGGCGCCGTGATCGCCGGCTTCGCCGCGCGCCGCGCCGAAATCGAGATGCAGTTGAAGGCCGCCGCCGCGAAGGAGGGCCTGCAGCCCATCGAGGACGATGCGCTGCTCGACGAGGTGACCGGGCTAGTGGAACGGCCCAACGTGCTGAGCTGCCAGTTCGAGCAGGAATTCCTCGACGTGCCGCAGGAATGCCTGATCCTGACCATGAAGGCCAACCAGAAGTATTTCCCGCTGCTCAGGGACGGCAGGCTGACCAACAAGTTCCTCGTCGTCAGCAACATCCGCCCCGCCGATCCCTCGGCAGTGATCGGCGGCAACGAGCGCGTGGTGCGCCCGCGCCTGGCCGATGCCAAGTTCTTCTTCGACCAGGACCGCAAGAAGTCGCTGATGGACCGCATCCCGGGCCTGGCAAAGGTGGTCTATCACAACAAGCTCGGCACCCAGGGCGAGCGCGTCGAACGCGTCGCCGCACTGGCCCGCGCCATCGGCGAGAAGCTCGGCGCGCATTTGAGTGATGAGGCTCTGGCCAACCAGGCCGACCGTGCCGCCGTGCTGGCCAAGGCCGACCTGCTGACCGACATGGTCGGCGAGTTCCCCGAACTGCAGGGCATCATGGGCCGCTACTACGCGCTGCACGACGGCGAGCCGGTCGAGGTCGCCGACGCCATCGAGGACCACTACAAGCCTCGCTTTGCCGGCGACGAACTGCCGCGCGGCAACGTCGGCCTCTGCGTCGCGCTGGCCGACAAGCTGCAAACCCTGGCCGACATGTTCGGCATCGGCCAGCTGCCGACCGGCGACAAGGACCCCTTCGCCCTGCGCCGCCACGCCCTGGGCATGCTGCGCATGCTGATCGAGCGCGATCTGCCGCTGGACCTGATGTGGCTCTTCGGCGCGGCCAAGCTCGATGACGCCAAGGTCGTGGAACAACTGTCGGAATTCATCTACGAGCGCCTCGCCGGCAGCCTGCGCGATCAGAGCTACTCGGCGCTGGAAGTCGATGCCGTGGTCGGCCTGCGTCCGCAGCGCCTGGGCGACATCCCCAAGCGCCTGGCCGCCGTACGCGTCTTCGCCGCATTGCCCGAGGCCGCCAGCCTTGCCGCCGCCAACAAGCGCGTCGGCAACATCCTCAAGAAGGTTGAAGGCGCGGTGGCCGCGAAGGTCGATGCCGCGCTGCTCAGGGAGGATGCTGAAGTCGCCCTGAACAAGGCGCTCGACACCGTGAAGCCGCAGGCCGACGCCGCCTTCGAGCGCGGCGACTACACCGCTTCGCTGCAGGCACTGGCCGCACTGAAGGCGCCGGTGGACAGCTTCTTCGACAACGTCATGGTCAATGCCGAAGACCCGTCCCTGCGCGCCAACCGCCTCGGCCTGCTCGCCACGCTGCACCAGGCGATGAATCGCGTCGCCGATCTGTCACGGCTTTCGGCTTGAGTTCGGCTTTTCCAACGCCATCGTCGCGAGGAACAATAGGCACATGAAACTCGTCATCCTCGACCGCGACGGCGTCATCAACCACGACTCCGACCAGTACATCAAGTCGCCGGAGGAGTGGAAGCCGATCCCCGGCAGCCTCGCCGCCATCGCGCGGCTCAACCAGGCCGGCTATCGCGTGGTGGTGGCGACCAACCAGTCGGGCATCGGCCGCGGCCTGTTCGAAACCGATACCCTGATCGCCATTCACGACAAGATGAACAAGGCGCTGCTGCAGGTGGGCGGACGCATCGACGCCATATTCTTCTGCCCGCACACCAACGACGACGGCTGCGACTGCCGCAAGCCCAAGCCGGGCATGCTGAAGGAGATTGCCGCCCGCTTCAACGCCGACCTGGCCGGCGTACCGGCCATTGGCGATTCCCTGCGCGACCTGAAAGCCGCCGCTGCCGCCGGCGCGCAACCGATGCTGGTGCTGACCGGCAAGGGCCGCAAGACCGTCGACGACCCGGCATTGCCGCCGGACACTCTGGTGTTCCCCGATCTGGCGGCTGCCGCCGCGCACATCGCCCGCTGATGGCTGTACTCCGTTCCCTGCTGTTCCTGCTGATCCTGCTGGTGGTGACGCCGCCCTACACGCTGGGCGTGATCCTCTGCCGCCCCCTGCCCCACCATATGCGGCGCCAGACCGTGGTGCCCTGGGTGAATTTCACGATCTGGCTGATCAAGCACGTGCTCGGCATTCCCTACCGCCTGACCGGTGCGGAAAACCTGCCGACGCGACCCGTGGTAGTGCTGTGCAAGCATCAGTCGGCCTGGGAGACTTTCATGCTGCAGGAGGTGTTCAAGGACACCGTGTTCGTCTGGAAGAAGGAGATCAAGTACCTGCCCTTCTTCGGCTGGGCGCTGGCCGCCATTCCGATGATCGAGACCGATCGCAGCGTCAGCAAGTCCACGCTGAAGCGGCTCGTCGAGCAGGGCCGTGATCGCCTGGCCAACGGCTACACCGTCATCATCTTTCCCGAAGGCACCCGCTCGCAACCGGGATCGAAGAACCGCTACAAGGGCGGCGGCGCCCTGCTCGCGGTCGAGACCGGCACACCGGTGGTTCCCGTGGCGCTCAACTCGGGCGAATTCTGGGGCCGCAATGCGCTGTTCAAGAAATGCGGCACCGTCACCGTCAGCATCGGCCCGGCAATCGATCCCGCCGGGCTCACGGCCAACGAAGTCCTGGCGCGTGCCGAAAGCTGGATCGAGGCCGAGATGCGCAACATCAGCCCGCAACTCTACGGAGCATCGGCGTGAGCACGGCCCGCAGCCCGCAGTTCAAGCTCCGCCTCGACGGCGACGCGCCCGATCCGGCCGGCCGCTGGCACGACGGCGCGACGCTGGCCTGTCTCGGCGACAGCCTGCGCCTGGTGCTCGACACCCGGCACCAGGAGGCGCTGCGCGAAGGCGACTCGCTGGCCCTGCCGCTGCCGCCGCAGGCCACGCCGCGCCAGATCCAGGACCGCGCCGAAGCCTGGCTGCGCGAGGAAGCCAAGCGGGTGCTGGTTCAGGTCATTCAACAAAAGTCGGCGCTGGCGGGACGGCGCGCACCGCGCCTGGCGCTGTCTTTCGCCGCGCGCGGCAACTGGGTCGAAGCGCAGGGCAGCGATGCGCTGCGCTGCAACTGGCGCCTGATCGAACAGCCGATAGCGGTCATCGAGCAGGCCATCGCCCGCGCCATCGCCGCGCTGCCGCCGCGGGACCGCGGCTTCGACCTCTTCGGCACGCCGCTGGCGACGGGATGATGTTCCTCGAGCAGCTCAAGCTGTTCCGGCTCCCCTCCCCGCCCGCCGAGCCGAAGGCCCGCCACCTGCTGGTCGGCGGCCGCATCATCGACTACCGCTTGAAGGTAGGCGCCAGGCAGCTGTCGATGACCATCGACGAACGCGGCCTGCGCATCAGCACACCGCGCCGCATCAGCCTGGGTGAGATCGAAGCATTTGTGCAGGGACATGGCGGCTGGGTGCTGAAGAAACTCGACGAACTCGCGCATGCCAGCCAGCCACGCCACATCACGATCCGGGACGGTACGCGACTGCCGCTGCTCGGCGGCGAAGCCGAGGTGCGCGTCCTGCCCGGCGCCAACCGGGTGCGCTGGGTTGCCGACATCCTGGTGCTCGAGGCGCGCCCGGAAGCCGACCTCGGGCCCCTGGCCGTACGCGCCCTGCAAAAGCGGGCACTCACCCACTTCACCGGGCGCCTGGAACATTTCACGGCGCAGCTCGAGCTCGCCGCGCCGAAACTGAGCCTGTCATCGGCCCACACGCGCTGGGGCAGTTGCAGCGAAGAGAGCGGCATCCGCATCAACTGGCGCCTGATCCACCTGCCGCCGCACCTGGGCGATTACGTCGTGGCCCACGAAGCCGCCCACCTCATCGAACTGAATCACAGCAAGCGCTTCTGGAACGTGGTCGGCTCCGTCTACCCGGACTGGAAAGCTGCGCGCAGCGAACTCAAGCAGCGCGCCACCTCCTTACCCATTCTTTGAAGGGACACATCATGCGAATTCTTCATACCATGCTCCGCGTCGGCGACCTCGACAAGTCGCTGGCCTTCTATACCGGAGTGCTCGGCATGCGCCTCCTGCGCCGCAACGACTATCCGGAAGGGAAATTCACGCTCGCCTTCGTCGGCTACGAGGACGAGAAGGACGGTGCCGTGATCGAACTCACCCACAACTGGGGCGTCGAGCGTTATGAGATCGGCACCGCCTACGGCCACATCGCCCTGGCGGTCGACGATGCCGGCGCCGCCTGCGCCGACATCAAGGCGCGCGGCGGCAAGGTCATTCGCGAAGCCGGCCCGATGAAGGGCGGCAGCACCGTGATCGCCTTCGTCGAAGATCCCGACGGCTACAAGATCGAGCTGATCGAGCGCAAGTAGCCTTAAAGCCAGGCGACGGCGAGATACCCGTCCAGGGAGATGCAAATGCGCCTGCTGTTTTTTGCCCTGCTGTGCTGCGCCACCCTGGTCCGCGCCGGCGAGGTGCCGGTCGCTGTCGCCGCCAACTTCGCCGCGCCGGCGAAACAGATTGCCGCCGATTTCGAGAAGGAGACAGGACACAAGGCCACGCTGGTCTCCGGCGCAACCGGCAAGTTCTACGCCCAGATCAGGAACGGTGCGCCCTTCGAAGTGCTGCTCGCCGCCGACGACGAAACCGCCGCCAGGCTTGAAAAGGAAGGCGCCGCCGTCGCCGGCACGCGCTTCACCTACGCCATCGGCCGCCTCGTGCTCTGGTCGGGCCGGCCCGGCCTTGTCGACGACAAGGGCGAGGTCTTGAGGAAGGGCGACTTCGCGCACCTCGCCATCGCCAATCCGAAACTCGCGCCCTACGGTGCCGCCGCGGTCGAGGTGCTGACCGCACTGAAACTGCCCGACGCCGTGCAGGCCAGGCTGGTCGTGGCCGAAAACATCACCCAGGCCCATATGTTCGTCGTCACCGGCAATGCCGAGCTGGGTTTCGTTGCCCTGTCCCAGGTACTCAAGGACGGCAAGGTCGCCGAGGGCTCCGCCTGGATCGTGCCGGCCAATCTGCACCAGCCGATCCGGCAGGACGCGATCCTCCTCGACAAGGGCCGCGGCAAGCCGGCTGCCGAAGCCTGGCTCAACTACCTCAAGGGCGACAAGGCAAAGGCGATCATCAAGTCCTTTGGCTACGAAATCTGATCGGACTGTGCCGTCCGGCGATATCGCGCTAGCATTCGCCCCATGCTGAGCTCACCCGACCTCGCCGCGATCTGGCTCACCTTCAAACTGGCGACGATCACCACGCTGCTCCTGCTGCTGATCGGCACGCCGATCGCCTGGTGGCTGGCGCGCACGCGCTCCTGGTGGAAGGGGCCGGTCGGTGCCGTGGTGGCCTTGCCCATCGTGCTGCCGCCGACCGTTATCGGCTTTTACCTGCTGCTGATAATGGGGCCGCAAGGCTTCGTCGGGCGCTTCACCGAATGGGCCGGCATCGGCCTCCTGCCCTTCACCTTCGGCGGCCTGCTGGTGGGCTCCGTGTTCTACTCCATGCCCTTCGTCGTGCAGCCGATACAGAATGCCTTCGAGGCCATCGGCGAGCGGCCGCTGGAAGCCGCGGCCACCTTGCGCGCCTCGCCGCTCGATACCTTTTTCAGCGTCGCCCTGCCGCTGGCGAAACCCGGCTTCATCACCGCGACAATACTCGGCTTCGCCCACACCGTCGGCGAATTCGGCGTGGTGCTGATGATAGGCGGCAACATTCCGGACAAGACCCGCGTCGTCTCGGTGCTGATCTACGACCACGTCGAGGCGCTCGAATACGGCCAGGCCCACTGGCTCGCCGGCGGCATGCTGGCCTTCTCCTTCCTCGTGCTGCTGGCGCTGTACACGCTCACCGGGCGGAAATCCCAATGAGCATAAAAGCGCAGTTCCGCCTGGACTACCCGGGCTTTGCGCTGGATGTCGATCTCGACCTGCCGGGACGCGGCGTCACGGCCCTGTTCGGCCAGTCGGGTTGTGGCAAGACCACGCTGCTGCGTTGCATCGCCGGACTGGAGCGCGGCGCGGGCCGGCTCGAAGTGAATGGCGAAACCTGGCAGGACGCCGGCAGCTTCATGGCGACTCACCGGCGCCCGCTGGGCTATGTGTTCCAGGACGCGCGCCTGTTCGCGCATCTCACTGTGCGCGGCAATCTGGACTACGGCATGCGCCGCGCATTTCGCCGTGGGCCCGGCGCCGACTCCCGGGGGTTCAATTCGATCGTCGAACTGCTCGGCCTCGGTCCCCTGCAGGAGCGCCTGCCCGAGCGGCTTTCCGGCGGCGAGCAGCAGCGCGTGGCGATCGCCCGCGCCCTGCTGACCGTGCCGCGCCTCTTGTTGATGGACGAACCGCTGGCCTCGCTCGATCACGCGCGCAAGCAGGAAATTCTGCCCTACCTCGAGCGCCTGCGCGACGAACTGGACATACCGCTGATCTATGTCAGCCATGCCGCCGACGAAGTCGCGCGCCTGGCCGACCACATCGTCGTGCTGGAAGCCGGCCGCGCCGTTGCGCAAGGCCCGCTGGCCGAAACCCTGGCACGCATCGATCTGCCGATCCGCCTCGGCGAGGACGCCGGCGCGGTATTCGCGGCAACGGTGGCCGAGCGCGATGCCGAGTGGCACCTCTCGCGCGTCGAATTCGACGGCGGCGAACTCTGGGTGAAGGACAGCGGCGTGCCCGTCGGGCGCCGCGTTCGCGTGCGCATCCTGGCCCGCGACGTGTCGATCGCCAACAGCCGCCACGACGACGTCAGCATCATGAATTTGCTGCCGGCCGTCGTCATCGCCCATGCCGGCGAGGACCATCCTTCGGCCGTGCTGGTGCAACTGCGCATCGGCGCAACCACCTTGCTGGCACGCCTGACGCGACGCTCGGCGCAGCGCCTCGATCTCGCCCCGGGGCGCGAAGTGTGGGTGCAGATCAAAGCCGTGGCTTTAATTGGCTGAACGCATCCAGATCGACTTCGCCACGGCGGCCGACTTCGCCGCTAGGGCGATGTCTTCCAGATTCATCCGGCTCCAGACCATCAGCCGCGCCTTGAGGCCCAGCGACGCGACGCCGCGGACGCCTTCGCGCTCGGCCTCGCCCATGGCCGGGATGCCGATTTCCAGCTCGGGCACGCCCAGCGCATCGAGTCCGCGCGCGATGGCGAGCTTTTCCTCGAGCCTGAAGGCCACCCCCGCCGACTGCTCGCCGTCGCGCAGGGTGGTGTCGTTGATGACGATGTGGGGCAAGTGCGTGTGCTTCATGGTCAGGCCATGACCAGCAAGTCCGGTGCCGACAAAAACCTCGCGCCAAATCAACGCGCTAACAGAATACCCCAAGGAATTGTCGTGTTTGCGACGATGGCTGTGGCGCGTGCCGCACGGCGCCGACCGCCAACGCTTCATTGGGTTAGACTCCCCAAACGGGATTTCATCCCGCCCGTATTCATTTCCCACGGCTCGCCCATGCTGATGCTGGAACCGGGTCGCGCGGCGGCAGGGTTACGCCCGAAGCCGGCCCGATGAAGGACGGCACCGCCGTGATCGCCTTCGCAGAAGATCCTGACGACCAAAAGATCGAGTTGATCGCAACGAAGCTTCAATCCAAACCCGCAATATTTTCAGAGTTTTCTATACCGGACCGGACATCGCCTGCTCTTGCATCGCAACATATGCCCCATGAAAAAAACGACCCTCACTGCGCAATATCTCGACCTTCTCAAGAAGTCGCTGCTGAATGAGCTCTATGTGGAGAATGAAGCACGACTCCTATATACCTTTGACAGGATGCTGAACAAGCAGCCGCTGGATTTCAACGACTATTTCAACATTACCCGAATCGAACCGACCCTCATCGATACGCTGCTGAGAAACAAGCAGACGGGGCTGATTACAGTTCTGCAATTCATCGATGCAGATGGAAGGATTCAAAAAGCAGACGATCTGCGGAACATCACTGAACTGTCGCACACGATGATTGGACGAGACCGGCTCGAAAATGTGCAGTTTTGCGTCGAAAAGGTGCTCGAGGACGAGGTAAAAGGAGATTTCATCGAAACGGGAATTTGGCGCGGGGGTACCTGCATCTTTATGCAAGGACTTCTCGTCGCCTACGACGCAACCGACAGAACCGTATGGGCAGCCGACTCATTCGAGGGCGTGCCTGCCCCTACGCTGCCGCAGGATGAGGGGTTCGACCTGAGCCCGAACGTTCTTCCGGTACTCGCCGTCTCGCTGGAGGAGGTGACCAAACTCTTCCAGAGATACGGCTTGCTCGGCGAAAACGTCAAGTTTCTCAAGGGCTGGTTCAAGGACACGCTGGCAGTGGCGCCCATAGGCCAATTGGCCATTCTGCGGCTGGACGGCGATTTATACGAATCGACAATGGATGCCCTTGTGCCACTCTATGACAAGGTATCGCGTGGCGGATTCGTCATCGTCGACGATTATGGCTCGTGCCCGCCTTGCAAACGTGCGATCGATGATTTTCGCTCGCAACGCGGAATTGCCGATGAACTGCATGAAATCGACATTCAAAGCGTGTATTGGCGCAAGAGTTGATGCCAGCCACGATTCACCGGCGTGGGTATCAGGCCGATAGGTAAAGAAGCCCGACGCTGGCGTTTGAGTACCTGGTTCTCGACGCCACCGCCGCCTGAGGCCGGCAAGTCCGCCGGTATTTGGCTTCGACTCACGCACCACGCTGCAGCACTGCGCCCCGTGATGGTGCGCAGTACCTTCGCGCCTCCTATCATCCATATGATTTAGATAAGCATTTTCGCAGGCATGGTTTCTGCTGTAGTCAGGGCAACCTCTTTCCGGCATCTGCACCGACATGAAGCCCGCCTACGACGAAATGCTCGACCCTTCCGGGCAGGTGCGGCCCAGTTATCAGGGCTTCGCCTCCTGGCTGGATTCGACGACGCCTGAATTCATCGCGCGCAAGCGCGAGGAAGCCGACCTCGCCTTCCATCGCGTCGGCATCACCTTCGCCGTGTATGGCGAAGAGGCCGGCAAGGAGCGCCTGATCCCCTTCGACATCGTGCCGCGCATCATTCCGGCCGTGGAGTGGCGGCGCGTCGAGGCCGGCCTGCGCCAGCGCGTCAAGGCGCTCAACGCCTTCCTGCACGACATCTACCACGACCAGGAAATCCTCAGGGCCGGGCGCATCCCGGCGGCGCAGGTGCTGGGCAATTCACAGTACCGGGCCGAGATGGCCGGCGTCGATGTACCGGGCCAGACCTACGCCCACATCGCCGGTGTCGATCTGGTGCGCGCCGACCACGGCGACAAATCCGGTGAATACTTCGTGCTGGAGGACAACCTGCGCACGCCTTCCGGCGTGTCCTACATGCTCGAAGACCGCAAGATGATGATGCGGCTCTTTCCCGATCTCTTCACCCGCATGGCCGTCGCCCCGGTCGAGCACTATCCCGACCTGCTGCTGGACAACCTGCGCTCGGTGGCCCCGGCAGGCGTCTTGAATCCCAATGTCGTGCTGCTGACTCCGGGCCAGTTCAACAGCGCCTATTTCGAGCACGCCTTCCTCGCCCAGCAGATGGGCATCGAACTGGTCGAGGGCAACGACCTCTTCGTGCGCGACAACACCGTGTTCATGCGCACCACACAGGGCCCGCAGCGGGTGGACGTGATCTACCGCCGCATCGACGACGACTTCCTCGACCCGCTGGCCTTCCGCAAGGATTCGGTGCTCGGCGTGCCCGGCATCTTCAACGCCTATCGC
>CAIZKA010000286.1 GCA_903933395.1 uncultured beta proteobacterium
AGGCTCTTGGGCAGGTCGAGATGGGCGACGAAGCGCACGTCGGGCTTGTCGATGCCCATGCCGAAGGCGATGGTCGCCACCATGACGATGCCGTCCTCGCGCAGGAAGCGCTGCTGGTGCAACTGGCGCGTCGCCGCGTCGAGCCCGGCGTGGTAGGGCAGGGCGGCGATGCCCTGCTCGTTGAGCCAGGCCGCGGTTTCGTCCACCTTCTTGCGCGACAGGCAATACACGATGCCGGCGGCACCGCGGTAGCCGGCGAGGAAATCCAGCAGCTGGCGGCGCGGGTTGTCCCGTTCGACCACGGTGTAGCGGATGTTCGGTCGGTCGAAGCTGGAAATGAACACGCGCGCCGCATCGAGGCCGAGGCGGGCGATGATCTCCCGCTGCGTCAGGTGGTCGGCCGTTGCCGTCAGGGCGATGCGCGGCACCGTGGGGTAGCGCTGGTGCAGGGCCGAGAGCTGGATGTATTCCGGGCGGAAATCGTGCCCCCATTGCGATACGCAGTGCGCTTCATCGATGGCGAACAGGGCGAGGCGGTTCCTGCCGTGCAGATAGTCCATCAGACCGAGGAAGCGCTCGGTCAGCAGGCGCTCGGGCGCCACGTAGATCAGGTCGAGCTCGTCCATGCGCAGCCGCCGCTCGATCTCCGACGCGGCGGCGAAATCCTGCGAGGAGTTCAGAAAGGCCGCGCGCACGCCGGCCTGCAGCAGCGCGTCGACCTGGTCCTGCATCAGCGCGATCAGGGGCGAAACCACGACGCCGACGCCCGGCCTCAGCATCGAGGGAATCTGGTAGCACAGCGACTTGCCGCCGCCGGTCGGCATCAGCACCAGCGCGTCGCCGCCGCCGGTCAGGTGGTCGATGATCTCCGCCTGCGGGCCCCGGAACGAGGGGTAGCCGAAGACGCGGCGCAGCGTGTCGATGGGGTCGGTCATGCGGGAAAGAGGATTTGGGGTGGGGCGAAGCGGGCGTGCATTATGCCCGCTAGTGCAGTGTTGCAGGCAATTCCAAGCGTCATCCCGGGCTTGACCCGGGATCCAGAACGACCGCCGACTGGATTCCGGCTTTCGCCGGAATGACGAAACCATCCGTCGGTGACTACCAGTCGTGTTTGCAGGAAACCGCCGGCACGAGGCTGATATCATCCAACTTCAATAACCGGAGTCCCATCATGGCAACAAACCCCGAAATCACCAGCATGGCGCTGTTCTGCGACTTCGAGAACGTGGCGCTCGGCGTGCGCGACGCCAAATACGCCCAGTTCGACATCAAGAAAGTGCTGGAGCGCCTGCTGCTCAAGGGCAGCATCGTGGTCAAGAAGGCCTATTGCGACTGGGCACGCTACAAGGAGTTCAAGGCGCCGATGCACGAGGCCGCCTTCGAACTGATCGAGATCCCCCACGTGCGCCAGTCGGGCAAGAATTCGGCCGACATCCGCATGGTGGTGGATGCACTGGACCTCTGCTACACCAAGTCGCACGTCGATACCTTCGTCATCATCAGCGGCGATTCGGACTTTTCGCCGTTGGTGTCCAAGCTGCGCGAGAACAACAAGCGCGTGATCGGCGTCGGCGTCAAGGCGGCGACCTCCGACCTGCTCGCCGCCAACTGCGACGAATTCATTTTCTACGACGACCTGGTGCGCGAACTGCCGGCCAAGAAGCCGCGCGGCGAACGCAAGGCCGCGGCCAAGCCGGCCGCCAGCGCCGCCGCCAAGCCGAAGGCCGAGGATAAACCCGAAGACCGCAAGCGGCAGGAGGCCATCGACCTCGTCGTCGAAACCGTCGAGGCGCTGGTCACCGAGCGCGGCGAGGACGAGAAAATCTGGGGCTCGATGGTCAAGCAGACGCTGAAGCGGCGCAAGCCAGGTTTCAGCGAGTCCTACTACGGCTACCGTTCCTTCGGTGAATTGCTGGAAGACGCCATGAAGCACAAGCTGCTGATACTCGAACGTGACGAAAAGTCGGGGCAGCACATCATTCGCCTAGCCGCTGAAGACTGAGCTCCGGTTTGAGCGCGATTCCCGAGATCCGGCCGGAGCAGTCGCTCGAACTGCTCAAGGAACTGCACATCCTGACCCGCGACGGCAAGCTCAACCAGGACAGCCGGCGCAAGCTCAAGCAGGTCTATCACCTCTACCAGTTCATCGAACCGCTGCTGGCCGAAGTCATGGCGCAACGCGGCGACCTGACGCTGGTCGATCACGGCGCCGGCAAGTCCTATCTCGGCTTCATCCTCTATGACCTGTTCCTCAAGTCCAGGGGCAGCGGTCAGGTGTTCGGCATCGAGACGCGAGCCGAACTGGTCGAAAAATCCAGCGAACTTGCGCAACGGCTAGGCTTCGCGCGCCTGTCCCTGCTCAATCTATCGGTCGGGGAATCCATCGCCTCGCCGGAACTGCCGCAGCAGGTCGACATCGTCACCGCGCTGCATGCCTGCGATACGGCGACCGACGATGCCATCCGCTTTGCCCTGCACAAAGAGGCGCAGTTCATCGTGCTGGTGCCCTGCTGCCAGGCCGAAGTGGCGGCCGTGCTGCGCCGGCACAAGGCCGACTCGCTGGCGAAATCAGCGCTGGCCGAGATCTGGCGCCACCCCATCCACACCCGCGAATTCGGCAGCCAGATCACCAACGTGCTGCGCTGCCTGCTGCTCGAAGCCCACGGTTACCAGCTGACGGTCACCGAACTGGTGGGCTGGGAACACTCGATGAAGAACGAGCTGATCATTGCCCGTCGCGGCGCTGCGCCACGCGGCAACGCACGCGAGCGGCTGACGCATATCCTGCACGAGCTGAAACTCGACGATCTCCGGAAGCGCTTCGATTACTGAATGCGAGAGTCGGCGCCGGCGCTACGGCGATTCCGCCTAATCCACCTTGCCGTAGTTCGCCAGCATGCGGGTGCCGGCGAACAGGATGACGCCGACCGTGGCGCTGATCGAGGCCAACGGTAGCAAGGTGCCGTCATGGCTGCCACCCACCCACATGCCGGCCAGCAGCGCGGCGTACATCGTGGCGCAGCCGAACAGGCCGGCGGCCGCGCCGGCTTTGTCCGGGAAGGGGGCGAGCGAGCCGGACTGGGCGCAGGGGAAGTTCATGCCGTGGGCCGTCATGACCACGAACTGGGCCATCACCACCAGCGTCCAGTGACTGATGCCGGCCAGCACCAGCAGCAGGAAACCCAGGCCGCCCATCATGCCGAGTGTGGTGCCCAGTGCCAGTACGCGCGCCACACCGATGCGGCCGAGCAGGCGGCGGCAGATCAGCGTGCCGCCCAGGTAGCCGCAGACACCGAAGGCGAACAGATAGCCGTAATACTGGGTCGGCACACCGAGGACCTTGATCAGGACGAAGGGGGTGCCGGATATGAAAACGAATATCGAGGCATAGGAGAGCGAGCCGGGCAGGGCGTAGGCCCAGAAGGCCGGCGTGCGCAGCACATCGAGGTAGGCGCGGGCGAGCCTGGCGGGATGCATCGAGCTCGCGTGCCGCTGCAGGTTGGATTCGGTCAGGTGGCGCATGGCGGCGATCCAGGCCGCCAGGCCGGCCAGCGCCAGCGTGACGAAGGCCGCGCGCCAGCCGAAGGCCACCTGCAGGTAACCGCCGAGGATGGGCCCGAAGATCGGCGCCAGCGACAGCAGCGACAGGGCCTTTGCCAGCACGCGGGCGCCTTCGGCCGGCGCGTAGGCATCGCGCACGATGGCGCGCGCCACGACCACCGCGGTGCAGGCACCGACGGCCTGGACGAAGCGTGCCGCGATCAGCCAGTCGAGGTTCGGCGCCAGGGCGCAGGCCAATCCGGACACGAGGTAGAGGGCCAGGCCGCCGATCAGCACCGGGCGGCGGCCGTAGCGGTCGGAGAGCGGGCCGCTGACGAGCTGCGCGGTGCCGAAGCCGAAGACGAACAGCGACAGGGTCTGCTGCACGGCCGCCGGGGTGACGCCGAAATCCTGCGCCATGCCGGGCAGGGAGGCGAGGTAGAGGTCCGTCGACAAAGGCTGCAGCATCATGCAGCCGGTGACCAGCCAGAGCAGGGTGGTGGCGCTCATCGGCTCGCGCGCAGGACGCGACGGATCAGCCACGCTTGTCGCGCATCACGCGGGCTTTCTCGCGCACCCAGTCGCGGTCTTTCTCGGCGTCGCGCTTGTCGTGCTGCTTCTTGCCCTTGGCCAGCCCGACCGACAGCTTGACGCGGCCTTTGTTGTAGTGGAGGTCGAGAGGCACCAGCGTGTATCCGGCGCGTTCCACCTTGCCGATCAGCTTGCTGATTTCCGAGGCGTTGAGCAGCAGCTTGCGCGTGCGCACCGGGTCGGGGTTTACATGGGTCGAGGCCGAGAGCAGCGGCGTGATGTGGGCGCCGATGAGGAAGACCTCGCCGCGCTTGAGCACCACGTAGGCTTCCTTGATCTGCGCCCGCCCGGCGCGGATCGCCTTCACTTCCCAGCCTTCGAGTACCAGGCCGGCCTCGTAGCGCTCTTCTATGAAGTAATCGTGGAAAGCCTTTTTGTTGTCGGCGATGCTCATGGGGCGGCGCAAAAAATATGTGGCATTCTACTGCACCCGTCTACGCGACTCTCCCATGGCCCTGGTCGAAAAATCGGTACTGATCGAACGCACGCCGGCGCAGATGTTCGCCCTCGTCGACCGGATCGAGGACTATCCGCAATTCCTGCCCTGGTGCGGCGGCACCGAGTTGCACGAACGCACGCCGACGCGCACCGCGGCGACGGTACGCATCAATTACCACGGCCTCAAGTCGCATTTCTCGACCGAAAACATCAAGGTCGAGCCGACGCTGATGGACATCCGCCTGACCGACGGGCCCTTCGCCCACATGGACGGACACTGGCGCTTTACGCCACTGGGCGAGACCGCCTGCAAGGTAGAATTCCGCCTGCACTACGAGTTTTCCAGTCATCTGCTGGAAAAAGTGCTCGGTCCGGTGTTCAACCACATCGCCAACACCTTCGTCGATTCCTTCGTCAAAAGAGCACAAACAGTCTATGGCTGAAACCATCCACGTCGAGCTTGTGTATGCCATGCCGGCGATCCAGGACGTCATCGAACTGAATCTTCCCGCCGGCAGCACCGTCGGCCAGGCCATCGAAGCCTCGGGCCTGCTGGCGAAGCACCCGGAGATCGACCTGACGAAGAACAAGCTCGGCATCTACGCCAAGCTGGCCAAGCTCGACACGGCCTTGCGCGACCGCGACCGGGTGGAAATTTACCGGCCCCTGATCGCCGACCCCAAGGAAGTGCGCAAGCAGCGCGCAGCCGAGGGGAAAGTCATGAAAAAAGGTGGCGGCGAGGCTGGCGACGCCTGATTTCGTCATTCCGGCGAATGCCGGAATCCAGGCTTTCGGCGTAAAAAACTGGATCCCGGGTCAAGCCCGGGATGACGCTCGACAGGAAAATTGAAGATTGTTGCGCTACACAAGCATGGCTTGTGCGCACATGCGACCGCCCGGCGACACGGCGCGGGGCCAAATAAGCGGCCCGCGCTCTCGCGTATAATGCGTTTTTGGAACGAAGGAATTTACTATGCGACTGCTCCAGAAGGCGCTGACGTTTGACGACGTCCTCCTGGTACCCGCCCATTCGGCGATCCTCCCCCGCGATGTCAGCCTCGCCACCCGCCTCACCCGCAAGATCCAGTTGAACCTGCCTTTGCTCTCCGCCGCCATGGATACGGTGACGGAAGCGCGCCTGGCGATTGCCTTGGCGCAGGAAGGCGGCATGGGCATCGTGCACAAGAACCTCAATCCCAAGGCGCAGGCCGCCGAGGTGGCCAAGGTCAAGCGTTTCGAGTCCGGCGTGCTGAAAGACCCGATTACCGTGTCGCCGACCATGAGCGTGCGCGAGGTGCTGGCGCTGACGCGCAGCTACCGCATTTCCGGCCTGCCCGTGGTGGATAACGGCGTGGTGGTCGGCATCGTCACCAACCGCGATACGCGTTTCGAGACCAACCTCGACCAGGCGGTAGGCAACATCATGACGCCGCGCGAACGGCTGATCACGGTGATGGAGGGAAGCTCGCCGGAGGAAGCCAAGGCCCTGATGCACAAGCATCGCCTGGAGCGTGTGCTGGTGGTCAATGCCGCCTTCCAGTTGCGCGGCCTGGTCACCGTCAAGGACATCCTCAAATCCAGCGAGCACCCGTTTGCCTGCAAGGACGAACAGGGTCACCTGCGGGTCGGCGCCGCGATCGGTGTCGGCGAAGGCACCGAGGAACGCGCCGAACTGCTGGCCGAGGCCGGCGTCGACGTGATCGTGGTCGATACCGCCCACGGCCATTCCGAAGGCGTGCTCAAGCGCGTGCAATGGGTCAAGAAGAATTTCCCGCAGGTCGAAGTGATCGGCGGCAACATCGCCACGGCCAGCGCGGCCAAGGCATTGGTCGATCACGGCGCTGACGGCGTCAAGGTGGGCATCGGCCCCGGCTCGATCTGCACCACGCGCATCGTCGCCGGTGTCGGCGTGCCGCAGATCACGGCCGTCGAAATGGTCGCCAACGCCCTGGATCCGACAGGCATACCCTTGATCGCCGATGGCGGCATCCGCTTTTCCGGCGACATTTCCAAGGCCATCGCGGCCGGTGCCAATTCGGTGATGCTGGGCGGACTCTTCGCCGGCACCGAGGAAGCCCCCGGCGAGACCGTGCTCTACCAGGGGCGCTCCTACAAGGCCTATCGCGGCATGGGTAGCCTGGGGGCGATGAAGGACGGCGCGGCCGATCGCTACTTCCAGGATTCCGACGCCAACGTCGAAAAGCTGGTTCCCGAAGGCATCGAAGGTCGCGTGCCTTACAAGGGACCGGTCATCGCCGTGATCCACCAGCTGATGGGCGGCTTGCGTTCCTCGATGGGCTATGTCGGCTGCGCCACCATCGACGAAATGCGGGAGAGGGCGGAATTCGTCGAAATCACCTCGGCCGGCATCCGCGAATCGCACGTGCACGACGTGCAGATCACCAAGGAAGCACCGAACTACCACATCGACTGATTTTGTTTCCGACGGCAAAGGCGGCTACGGCCGCTTTTGTCATTTCAGGGATTCCGGCCATGGCTCACCAAAAAATTCTCATTCTGGATTTCGGTTCGCAAGTCGCGCAACTCATTGCTCGTCGCGTGCGCGAGCAGCAGGTGTATTGCGAAATGCATCCCTTCGACGTCAGCGAGGAATTCATCCGCGAGTTCAAGCCGCAGGGGATCATCCTTTCCGGCGGCCCCAACTCGGTCTACGAAGCCGAGGAATGGAAGGCACCGGAGATCGTCTTCAAGCTCGGCGTGCCGGTGCTGGGCGTTTGCTACGGCATGCAGACCATGGCGGCGCAGCTCGGCGGCAAGGTCGAAAGCAGTCACAAGCGCGAATTCGGCTATGCCGAGATGCGCGCGCGCGGCCACTCGAAGTTGTTCAACGGCATCCAGGATCGCACCAACACCGAAGGCCACGGCCTGCTCGAAGTCTGGATGAGCCACGGCGACAAGGTCACCGAACTGCCGCCCGGCTTCAAACTCATCGGCAGCAACGAGTCGACGCCGATCGCCGCCATGGCCGACGAAGCGCGCGGCTTCTATGCAGTCCAGTTCCATCCCGAAGTCACGCATACGCTGAAAGGGCGCGAGATCTACGCCCGCTTCGTGCGCGACATCTGCGGCTGCCGCGGCGACTGGAACATGCCCAACTATGTCGAGGAGGCGATTGCCAAAGTGCGCGAGCAGGTCGGCCAGGAGGAGGTGATCCTCGGCCTCTCCGGCGGCGTCGATTCCTCGGTGGTCGCCGCGCTGCTGCATCGGGCGATCGGCGAGCAACTGACTTGCGTCTTCGTCGACAACGGCCTGCTGCGCCTCAACGAAGGCGTGCAGGTGATGGACACCTTCGCCCGCAACCTCGGCGTCAAGGTGATCCACATCGATGCGGTGGGCCAGTTCATGGGCCACCTGAAAGGCATCAGCGATCCCGAGCAGAAGCGCAAGATCATCGGCCGCGAGTTCGTCGAAGTGTTCCAGGCCGAGGCGCAGAAACTGCCCAACGCGCGCTGGCTGGCGCAGGGCACGATTTACCCCGACGTGATCGAATCGGCCGGCGGCAAGACCAAGAAGGCGCATGCGATCAAGAGCCACCACAACGTCGGCGGCCTGCCCGAGACGCTCAACCTCAAGCTGCTGGAGCCCCTGCGCGAACTGTTCAAGGACGAAGTGCGCGAGTTCGGCGTGGCGCTGGGCCTGCCGCACGAGATGGTGTATCGCCATCCCTTCCCCGGCCCCGGCCTTGGCGTGCGCATCCTCGGCGAAGTGAAGCAGGAATTCGCCGACCTGCTGCGCCGCGCCGACGCGATATTCATCGACGAACTGCGCGCCGCCGACTGGTACGACAAGACCAGCCAGGCATTTGCCGTGTTTCTGCCGGTGAAGAGCGTCGGCGTCATGGGCGACGGCCGCACCTACGAGTACGTGGTGGCTCTGCGCGCGGTGCAGACTTCCGACTTCATGACGGCCAAGTGGGCCGAACTCCCGCATGAACTGCTGGGCCGCGTCTCCAACCGCATCATCAACGAAGTGCGCGGCATCAACCGCGTGGTCTACGACATCTCGGGCAAGCCGCCGGCGACCATTGAATGGGAGTGACCCAAATCATATGCAAAACTATTGATTATTTGTCTAGTTTTGAGTATGTTATGGCATGGCTTCCCTCGATTCTTACCTCGACGATCTGCTCAGGCACGGCCGTGCCTGCTTCTCCCGGAATGATGTATCCGCTGCGCTGGGCCTAAAGCCGCAGGCACTAGCCGCAGCGCTCACGCGGGCAATCAGCAAGCACCGGCTGGCGAACCCCCGGCACGGCTTCTATCTGATCCTGCGCCCCGAAGACCAGATTGCCGGCGCGCCAGACCCAGTGAAGTGGATTGATCCGCTGATGAAGCATCAGGGGATCGACTATCGCATTTCGTTGCTGCGCGCGGCGGCATTCCACGGCTCGTCGCATCAGGCCAGCATGGTCTTCCAGGTCGTGGTCCCGAGGCAGTTGCGGGACTTCGATTTGGGTCGTCACCGCCTTCAGTTCCTCTATCAGGGGGCCGAGGCATTCATTCAACTAAATAAGCCCGAGCTGGTCGGTCAGATGAAGAGCGATGCCGGCTTCGCAAAGGTGGCCGGCGTCGAGCTGACGCTGCTCGACTGCGTGCGTTACTTCCACAAGGCGGCCGGCATTAACGGCGTCGCGCAGATCGCCAAGGATATCGGCGCAAATGCGAATCCGCGCACGCTGGCAAAGGCGGCTGCCGAGTACGAAAACTCGGCTGTACGTCGGCTCGGCTATTTGCTCGAACGGGCAGGGCACGGTCGCCAGGCCCGTGCGCTGGAGCCGTTCGTCAAGCAGGCCAAAACGACGTTGCCACTGGATCCCGCCGTGAAGCCTATCGTGGCCGCATTGGCGCAGGCCCATGAGAGAAACCTGAAATGGAAACTCACGATCAATGAAACGGTGGAGATCTCGGAATGATTCCCACCGCCTTCCTGCAGGCGTGGAGTGTCATGGCACCCTGGCCGGACTTGAGGCAGGTCGAGCAGGACCTGATCATCAGCCGTGCGCTGTGCGACCTGTTCAATGCGCCGGCGCTGAAGGACAAGATCGCGTTCCGGGGTGGAACGGCAATCCACAAACTGCTGTTCAAGCAGCCGCTGCGCTATTCGGAAGACACCGATCTCGTGCAAGTCAAGGCTGAGCCCATCGGTGCGACGGTCGACGCGATCCGGGAAGCACTGTCGTGGCTTGGAAGATGTCAGCGAGAGCAGGCAGGTCACTCGATGCATCTGGTGTTCAAGTTCACACCCGAGGTCGATTCCCAGGCAACGCTCAAGCTCAAGGTCGAGATCAACACCCGGGAGCACACGAACCTGCTCGGCATCAAGCGGTATCCCTTTGCATTCGAAAATGACTGGTACCGAGGAAAGACCGAGATCGCGTCGTTCGAGCCCGAGGAGCTGTTCGGTACGAAGCTGCGCGCGTTGCTGCAGCGACGCGCGAGCCGCGACCTGTTCGATTTGCATCAGGGACTGGAGCAACTCACGCTGGCCCCGGAAAAAGTCATCGCATGCTTTGACCACTACCTGGCACTGGAAGGCAAACCGATCACGCGCGCGATGGCCGAGCAGCGCATGCTTGAAAAGCTCACACGGAGCCTGACCGAAGACATCACTCCGTTGCTGCCAGTGGGGATTCAATTTGGAGAACTGGATGCGATCCATGCCTTCGAGCGGGTTTGGAAAGAGCTGATCGCGAGGATGGGCGGGGAGGGGTGGAAGCTTGCGGAACCAGTACTCGAAGAATTGCGTGTAAAGAGGTTTCCGGGACTGCTGACATCACGGGATCGGTCGCGGCGTGTGTGATCGTCCTCAATAGATACCGAACGATCACAGGACGAAAAGAACGTTGCCGGCGATAGCTACCGATAGATCCCGACCGATCCTGAAGGGTTACATGCATCAGGCTGTCGATAGTCCGCGATACGTGCCGATAGATGCTGAATGCTAATTTTGGGTATCAGATGCAAATGACCGTAGATCTGACGGTAGAAATGCTACTCACTGAAAAAAGTTCTATACGTGACAACGGGTTATCGGTGCCGTTGATGATCGAGTGGGAGTGACCCGGGAACAGGGTTGCGCGAGTTCGTTGCCGCACCAAGACCCGGCGCCTGCAGCACGCTTGAGATCACATGCTGCCGAACGAATACATGTCGTCCCGAATGCGCCATCCTTCCTTGCCTCTGGTCCAGACGAACAAGGCACGGACGTCAAAAGACTTTTCGCTTGCCGACTTAGGGGTAACGTGCCACGTGACCCACGATGTTGCCGCGTTATTGCCAAGTGCCTTGATTGAATGAATGTCCACCTTGATGCTCTTGCTGCCTGAGATCAGGTGTTCAATGATGGCATTGACGCCTTCCGGCGTCCGGATGAATTCCTTTTGTCCCTCGCCGTGGATCAGCGCGTCGCTGCCGTAGACCTGCGTCGCAATGTATTTGGAATCACCCTTGGCCCACGCGCTTTCAAGCGCGGCGATGCGCTCGCGGATGGCTTTTTCTGCGGTCCCTTCCGCGGCCGTTGCCATGGCGGGCATCCACATCGACGCGATCACCGCGGAGGTTACGATCAATTTTGCATAGAACATGGCAGCTCCTTTTTCAGTTGAGAGACGACAAGTAACAGATCAGTTTCTGGCGTTCAGCATCGGACTTCAGCCCCTCGAAGGGCATCGCGTTCCCCGGGAAAACCGTTTGCGGGGATGCAAGGAACTCGTTCAGGCCCGATTCGGTCCATTGCCCCGTCGCATTTGCCAGCGCTTCGGAATAGGGAAATCCGCTTGCCTTGCCGATGTCCCTGCCGACTATCCGATGCAGATTCGGTCCGACCGTGGGCGTCGCGCCCGTTTCGGCAACGTGGCAGATGCCGCATTTGTTGGCGAAGGCTTTTTGACCGGGGCCGGTGTCGCAGTCGCCTGCCATCGCCATGCCACCGATTGATAACAGGACAGGAAGGGTTGCCAGCAGTCGCATGCTGCTTCAGGCTTTCAAGAAATTTCGGGCATCGCGCGCCGCGGTGATGCCCGACTCGATCGCACCATCGACGAAGCCGCGCCAGCCTTCCGCCTGGTCGGCGCCGGCCATGAAGATTCCACCTTCGGCTTTGCGCAGTTCGGCGAACCCCTGGGTAAGCTGTCCGGGCCGGTACCAACACCAGGTTCCCCGGGAATAGGGATCGACTTCCCACTGGTAGCCCATGACACCAAGGACTTCGGCATTCGGAATCAGGCCGCGAATGGCCTTCTGTACGGCCTCCTCGTCGGTAATGTCGAGTTTGCCGGGAGGACCGAACGCGACCAGTACCGTGCCTTCGTCGGGATGCTTTTCTGACCATGCCAGGGTGATCGGATAAGGGTTGGGGGCACTTCCGAACCAGTTGCCGATCTTCTGGCGGATGTGGATATAGCATTTCGACCCGTGGCCGGTGTGCCCGGCTGCCGCCATTTGTACTTTGGCGGGACTGAGGGCAGGCTCCATGCGGATCGATGAGAGCACGTTCAGGGGAACTGCAATAACAACGGTGCGCGCCTTGAAGACCTGATTCTGGGAGCCTGTGACTCGATAGGTATCGCCCTGCTTTTCTATGGACTTGACCGGCGAAGCGAGGCGCACATCGGCATTTGAGTCAGCGAGCATCCGGTTGGCAAGCTCGCTCATGCCCTCGCGGATGCCATAGCGGCCGAGTTTGTCAAACATGCGGCCCATGTCGTAGTCACCGAGCGCCCACCAGCGCAGCATATCGGCGAATCCTCCCTGATCGAGGGTGTTATGGCAGTTGATACTGAGTTGCGGACTCAGAAGATTGCGCATTTCCTCGCTGAATTTCATTTGCTTCATCCGGTCAGCGAGCGTCAGGGCATCCCATTTCGCAAGGAGATCCCTTTTTGCCAGCGGGTCGTGTGCGAGCGGCATTATCTGCCGTCCGCCCTGGCGATCGACGTCGACATAAGCGGACATCGCTTCACCGATGCGTCTCCAGATCTTTTCGGCGTTGGCATGGTGGAGGCGACCGGCGGACAGGTAGGAGAATTTTTCTGCGAGTGCGCCCGGACTTTCCTCGATACTCAGCCCGTAGCGGATGATTTCGTTCCATATGAAGGGTTGGCTCCAATGGACCCAGGTGCCGCCCATCTCGATTCGTTTTCCTGCAAACGAAGACGTGAAGGTGCGTCCGCCGATGCGGTTACGTGCCTCCAGCAGCAACGTTGCAACACCGGCTTTTGATAATTCCCTTGCCGCCGTGATTCCGGCGAAACCCGCACCGACGACGACCACATCGTAGTCCTCGCGTTTCGGTTTGCGTGCAGACAGGTCCACGACAGCGGGTGCCGCCAGCCCAGCACCGCCCACGCTGGCTATTCCGGCCGTTGCGGCCGCTAGGCTGAGGAATTTGCGCCGGCCGCCAAAGCCCGCTTCGTCTTGGTCCATGCTTTCTCCTTGCTATTGTGTGATTGCAATTGCTGCTATCAATTTTCTTTGCAGACTCTATAATAGGTCGGCCGACCTAGCCATGTCAATGATCGGCTTCATCCTCTATATGCACCAAGTTGATTGCCGACTACAGGTAAAAGCAAGCCAGCAAATGATCAACGAAACCGATAGCCGGAGCCTTGCACGAGCACCCAAGACGCAGCGTGGAAGGGAGCGTGTCGTCGAGATCCTGGCGGCAGCGAAGCTGCTGTTCGTCCAGGGCGGATATGCGGAAATGACCATGCGTCAGGTTTCCGAGCGCGTGGGTATTTCCTTGTCCAACGTACAGCACTATTTCCCGACGAGGGAGGCGTTGCTGCAGGGCTTGCTAACCGAAGTCATGACCAGCTATGACCCTGCGTACGATGCGATCACGGCCGGGATACTGGATCCCAGGCAAAGGATGGAAGCAGTCTTTCGCTACCTGATTGCCGATGCCAAGAGGACCGAAACAGAGAAACTCTTCGTCGAAATCTGGAGCGTCGCAACGCGCGACGAGATGGCCCGCGCAATCGTCGATCAAATGTACAGCCACCATCGACGCAACATTGAAATCCTGATCGCCGCAGCCAATCCATCGCTATCCAAGCCTTGCGTCAGTTTGCGGGCAGCGGTGATTGCGATGCAGGTCGAAGGTTTGATGCTGCTGATTTCAGATGCGAAACCCAGGCATGCGGAATTGGACGGGATCGAAGATGAATGCCTGACCGCCATTCTTCGTATCATCGACGCACCCGAACAGACTCGAACCGACGACGCCCGTTCATGACCGAAAAGCTGACACGAGGGCAGAACCCGGTCATTGCTCCGCCAGCAGTTCCCCGATCTCATTTTCGTCCAGTCCCGCCGCACATAGAATCTCCGCCCCATGCTCGCCGCGCTGCGGCACCGCACCGGGTTCGCCAGCCGGAGTGGCGGAGAAGCGCGGCGCCGGGGCGGCCTGCAGCACGCCGTCGCGTTCGGCATAAACGCCGCGGGCCGCCATGTGCGGGTGCGTCATCGCCTCGGCCGGCGTCAGCACAGGTGCAAAGCAGGCATCGCTGCCTTCGAATAAATCGACCCAATGCCGGCGCGGCTGTGTGGCGAACAGCGCCGCCAGCCGTTCGCGCAGTCGTGCATAGCAGCCCGGATCGTAGGGCCGGCTGAACTCGGGATCATCGCCCAGTCCCAGTTTGCCGAAGAGCAGGGCGTTGAATTGCGGTTCCAGTGCCTGCACGCTGACGAAATGGCCGTCGGCGCAGGCGTAGGTGCCGCACCAGTGCGGGCCGTCGAGGATGCCGCGACCGCGTTCGATAGGCATCTGCCCTGCGGCGTGCAGGGACAGCAGCAGGTTCATCAGGCTGGCACTGCCGTCCACCACGGCGGCATCGACCACTTGCCCGGCACCGCCACGCTGAACATTGAGGATGCCGGCGAGGAGGCCCATCGCGAGATAAAGTGCGCCGCCGCCCATATCCCCCACCAGGGTCGGTGGTGCCAAAGGGGGTTTCCCGGGTTCGCCGGAGTACCACAGGGCGCCGGACAGCGCGATGAAGTTGAGGTCGTGCCCGGCGGTTTGCGCCAGCGGCCCGCTTTGTCCCCAGCCCGTCATGCGGCCGTAGACCAGCTTCGGATTGCGCGCCAGGCAGCTGTCCGGACCGAGGCCGAGCCGCTCCATGACGCCGGGCCGCATGCCTTCGATCAGCGCGTCGGCTCGCTCGACCAGTTTCAGCACGGCGTCGATCGCCCGCGCATCTTTGAGGTCCAGCGCCAGGGAACGCTTGCCGCGATTGACGATGGCATTCTTGCCCATATTCAGCGGGTCGCCGGTAGAGCCGCTGACCCGCTCGACCAATATGACGTCAGCCCCCATGTCGGCGAGCAACATGCCGCAGAAGGGCCCCGGCCCGATGCCGGCGATTTCGACGACGCGAATTCCGTCGAGCACTCCCATTTTCCATACTCCTTTCCGGATGCAGCAAGACAATGGACGTCACGAGCATGACATTTTTTAGCGGCGTTGCCGATTTTGGCTTGTTTGCCGTGCAAGCCGCCGCCTAGAATTCCACCATGCAGAACTTATCAGGAATGAGCGTGGTGATGGCAGTAGCGCTGCTGGTGACGCCGCTAAGCTCGCTCCGGGCGACTGCCGGCCAATCGGCGGCCACGGTGTATGCCCTCAATTGCATGGGCTGCCATTTTCCACCCGACGAAATAACCCGCGAGGCGCCGCCCTTGGTCGGCCAGTTTGCCCAGACCGAAAGCGGCCGCGTATTCTTCATCCGGATTCCGGGCGCCGGCGGCAATCCCCTCGACAAGGACCAGGAGGCGCGCCTTCTGCGGGAAATACTCAACTGGAAAAAGAGTTGTTCGGTGATCATGCAGGACGCCCCGCTGCTCAAATATACAGGCGTCAGATGAGTTGCTGGCGGCGGAGGTTTTGCGCAATGCTGACGGGATGCGCTCTCATCTGCGTGTGGCCGACGGCTGGTGCGCAGTCCGCGCGCCTGGAGCCTTTGCCGGCGCCGGCGACGGTCAAGCCGGCACTGGCCAAACTGGGGTGGCACCTGTTCTTCGAACCGCGACTGTCCGGGGACGGCAGTCGCAGTTGCGCGAGTTGCCACCTGCCGTCGCGGGCTTATGGCGGCGATTCCGACCTGTCACGCGGCTATAACGGTACCGAATATTTTCGCAATGCACCGGGCCTGATGTCGGTGCGGCTGAAAACCCGATTGATGTGGGACGGCCGACTCGATGGCGCCGATCTGCCGACGGCGGTGCGCGACATGGTCACCGAGGCGCATTTCATGAACGCCGACGGGCGCCTGATCCAGGAGCGCATCCGCCAGATTCCCGAACTGCTTGCGCTTTGGCGCGACGCTTTCGGCGCGCAGAGCCAGCCATACGGTCCGCAGATATTCGTCGCCATTGGCGAATTCCTCAAGACGCTGGATGGCGGCGAAACCATGGTGGATCGTGCCTTGCGCGGCGACCGGACGGCATTGCCGTCGCAGGCGCGCGAGGGTATGGCCTTGTTCAGCGGCAAAGGCCAGTGCGTGCGTTGCCACAGCGGAGCGCTGGGCACGGATGGCAAGGCATATCGACTCGGCGTGCCGGAGAATCCGGCGATCGCCGATGAACCGCTGCGCATGATCACACTGCTGCGCCATCACGCCACCATGGGCGTGCCGAACTACATGGCCGAACGCAAGGACCTCGGCAGCTATGTCGTGAGCAAGCAAGCGGCCGATCGCGGGCGATTTGTCACGCCCGCTCTGCGTGGACTGACCCACACCGGCCCGTATATGCACAACGGGCTGTTCGCCACGCTTGAGGAAGTGGTGGCGTTTCACGATCAGGGCGGCGGTCCCGGCAGTGAATTGCGGCCATTGGGACTTTCCGTACGCGAGCGGGCTGCCCTGGTGGCCTTCCTGCGTGCCTGGTCGGCGCCGCTGCAGGTTGCGGTCGAGCCGCCGGCTTACGACTATTGGTCGGCGGGAGTTGCGCGGTGAGGCTACGCTTGGCAACAGGACTGGCGGCGCTGCTCTGGTCGGCTGCGGTTTATTCGGCTGCACCCGAGCCGGTGCCGGGCGGTCTCGGTCCCTTGCCGCCGGTCAGCATTCCCGCTGACAACCCGATGAGTGCTGCCAAGGTCGAATTGGGGCGGCTGCTGTTCTGGGATACTCGTCTGTCGGGCAATGCCTCGACGTCCTGCGCCTCCTGCCATGCACCGCAAACCGGCTGGGGGGAGCCGGAAGCCCTGTCGCGCGGTTATCCCGGCACGCGCCATTGGCGCAATGCGCAGACCATCCTCAACGCGGCTTACTATTCCCGGCTGTTCTGGGACGGCGCCGTTGACAGCCTTGAGCAACAGGCGCAGTCGGCCGCCGAAGGTGCGGTCGCCGGCAACGGTGACGCGGCCATGATGGAAATGCGCCTGCGCCTGGTGCCCGAGTACGTCACCCGTTTCCGCGAGGTCTTCGGCACCGAATGGCCGCGCCTGCACCATGCCTGGCAGGCCGTTGCCGCTTTTCAGCGCACCCTGGTGTCCGACCCGAAAAAAGTCCCTTTCGATCGCTGGCTGGCGGGTGATGCCGACGCTCTGAGCGATTCGGCGCGGCGTGGTTATGCCTTGTTCATCGGCAAGGCCGGCTGCGTGCAATGCCACGGCGGCCCGTTGCTTTCCGACCAGGCCTTTCATGCCCTGGGCGTGCCGCGTCACCCCCAATCCGACAGCAATCCGCTGGTGCAGATCACGGCGCGCTGGCAAAGCCTGCAGCGCGGCGTTTCCGAAGCCCAGTACAAGAGCAGCGACGGTGACCTGGGATTGGCCTACCTGACCCGCAATCCGGCCGATGCGGGCCGTTTCCGCACGCCGTCGCTGCGCGAGTTGCGCTATACCGCGCCCTACATGCATAACGGCGTATTCGCCACGCTGCGCGAAGTCGTCGATTTCTTCGACCAGGGCGGCGGCGAAGGGCCGAACAAGGCGCCGCAGTTGCGACCACTGGGGCTCAGCCAGACAGAAAAGCAGGATCTGGTTGCGTTTCTCGAAGCCCTGAGCATGGACCAGGCGCTGCTGCTGGCGCCGCCGAAAGTGCCCGAAACAAGACCACTGGCAGACGGAGGAATGAATGCACGCCCACGATGAACCGGCCTGCCAGTTGCGCCGGGATTTTCTGCTGGCCGGCGGCAAGTTGGTCATGCTGGCCGCCGCCTCGGCAGTCGTGGCGCCTGTCTGGGCGCAACGCGCCGGACATGCGCCGCTGGCCGTAGCCCGCCTGTCCGCACTCAAACTTGGTGAGCCTTCCTACTTCGAGTATCCGCAGGCTGGTGATCTCAACATGCTGGTGAAACTCGGCGTCGCGGCCGGCGGCGGCATCGGCCCGCAGGTCGACGTGGTGGCCTTCAGCACGCGCTGCACCCATCTCGGTGCCAAGTTGCAGGATGCGCTGCAGGCGGGGATGCAGGTGCTCGGACCCTGTCCGCGCCATCTCACCACCTTCGACCTGAGCCGGCATGGCGTGGTGATTACCGGCCATGCCACGGCCAGCCTGCCGCAAGTCGTGCTGGAGCTTGACGGCGACGAGATTCGCGCCGTCGGCATGCAGGGGCTGGTGTATCCCGACAGGAGCCGGCATGTCTGAAATTCAGCCCGTGCCCTTGCCGCCCCCCGGCGCCGAGGAAATATCGACCGCCTGCGACTACTGCGTGGTGGGTTGCAGCTATCGGGTCTGGCGCTGGAAAGTCGGCGCTGGCGGTACGGCGAATACAGCCGTGCCGTGGGCCAATCCGTCCCAGCACAACATCGTGCAATGGCAGGGCCAGCCCCACCATGTGCTGGTGCTGCCGGACCCGCAAGCCAGGGCCGTCAATCCGAAGGGCAACCATTCGATGCGCGGTGGCACCCTGGCGCAGAAATGTTACAACCCGGAAAATAAAACGCGCGAGCGGCTGACCACGCCGCTGTTGCGGGTCAAGGGCGAGCTGCAGCCTGTCTCCTGGGACACGGCGCTGGACATCATGGCGGCCGTGTCCAGGCATGTGCTGAAAAACCACGGCGAACACGCCTGGGGCGTCAAGGCCTACTCCTACCAGTATTTCGAGAACACCTACGCCATCACCAAACTGGCGCTCGATGCCATCGGCACCCCGGCTTTCGCCCCGCACGACAAGTGCGCCAACAGCAACGACGCAGCCGGGCTGGACGATGCCGGGCTCGAAGCCTTTGCGCCGGCCTATGA
>CAIZKA010000287.1 GCA_903933395.1 uncultured beta proteobacterium
ATCGCCGCCTGGTGCGCTTCTCGCAGGTGGTCGAGCAGAATCCCGTGGGCATCCTGATCGCCCGTGTCGGCGGCGTCGTCGAGTTTGCCAACCCGGCCTACGAGCGCATCACCGGCCGGCCGGTGGAGGACGTGATCGGCCACCCGCTGCGCGAGGTGCTGCATACCGCCGATCCGCTCGATGCCGACAACGCACTGCGGGTGGCAGGCGGCGGTGGTATCTGGCAGGTCGAGCAGCCCAGCCGGCGCGGCAACGAGGCCTACTGGGAGCGCCTGAGCCTGGGTGTCGTGCGCAACGAGCAGAAGCTGGTGACGCACCTGCTGCTGTCGCGCGAAGACATCACCGAGCAGCGCCAGCAGATGGAAAAGATCACCTACCAGGCGCACTACGACATTCTGACCGGCCTGCCCAACCGCGTCCTGGCCAATGACCGGCTGTTGCAGGCGGTGAGCCGTTCGCGGCGCGACGGCGGCAAGGTCGCGACGATGTTCATCGATCTCGATCATTTCAAGGAGGTCAACGACACCCTGGGGCATGCCGTCGGCGACAGCCTGCTGCGGCAGGTGGCGCAGCGCCTCGTGCAGGTGGTGCGCGGCGACGACGTCGTGGCGCGCCTGGGCGGCGACGAGTTCCTGGTCGTGGCCGGTGGTCTCGACCACGGCGACGAGGCCGCCGCCATCGCGGAGAAGATCATTGCGGCGTTTTCGGCGCCCTTCGTCCTCGGCGAGCGCGAACTCGTCACGACGCCGAGCATCGGCGTCGCGGTCTATCCGGACGACGGCACGGAGGCGATGGTGCTGCTGCGCAATGCCGACCTGGCCATGTACGAGGCCAAGGATTCCGGGCGCAACATGTATCGCTTCTACAACCGCTCGATACACGACCTGTCGCTGCAACGGCTGGAAGTCGGGCGTTGCCTGCGCGGCGCGCTGGAGCGCCAGGAACTTCACGTCGTCTACCATCCGCTGGTGCGTGCCGACAGCGGCGCCATCATCGGTGCCGAAGCACTGCTGCGCTGGAACAGCCCGGAACTGGGCAGCGTGGAACCCTCGACCTTCATTCCTGTGGCCGAGCAAAGCGGGCTGATCGTCGACCTGGGGCGCTGGGTGCTGCGCGAAGCCTGCGCCACGCTGGCACGCTGGCGCCTGGATCAGTCCGGTTTCGTCATGGCGGTGAATGTCTCGCCGCGGCAGTTCCGCAGCAGCGGCTTCATCGCCATGGTCAGGGAATGCCTGGCCGAGTTCCAGGTGCCGCCGCATCAACTCGAGATCGAGATCACCGAAGGCCTGCTGCTGCGCAACCAGGGCGAGGTCAAGGTCATCCTCGAGGAACTGCACGCGCTCGGCGTGCGGCTGTCGATGGACGACTTCGGCACCGGCTATTCCTCGCTCAGCTATCTGCGCGAATTCCCCTTCCATACCGTGAAGATCGACCGCAGCTTCATCCACGATGTTTCCGAGGACCGCAATGACCGCGCCCTGGTCATCGCCGCGGTGCGCATGGCGCAGGCGCTGGGCCTGCAGATCATCGCCGAGGGTGTCGAGACCGACGAACAGTGGTCCTTCCTTGCGGCACAGGATTGCGACATCCTGCAGGGCTTCCGCTTCGGCATCCCGGTGACCGAAAGCAATTTCGGCAAGACCTGGATCAATGCCCGCGTAACTCTGCCAGAAGGCGAGGGGCTGTGGAAAAACGTGCCCTTCATCCCGATCTGATTCTCCGGTCATCGTCCGGCCGTCATGCTTTATGATCGAAAAATTGACAAGGTTGCCGCACGGGCGCCGATTCGCGGGGAGAGAATCATGTTGCCGAAGGCTCTGAATCAGGTCCTGGCCGCCGTCGCGCTGCTTTGTGCGCTTCCGGCCGCCGCGCAGGTCATGCAGATCTCGGTCAGCGTGCCGGGGCCGGGCGCGGCCTCCTACATGCCGGTCGCCCTCATTTCGAAAATCGGCGCCGACCGGGCCGAGGGCGCGCAGGTCCGGGTGCAGTACGTTCCCGGTGGGGGCGCGGCCGTTCAGGACATGCTGTCGAACAATACCGAGTTCGCCGTGGTCGGCCTGTCGGCTGCCATGACCTCCAGGCTCAAGGATCCTCGCATCGTGGCCCTGGCGGCGATCAACGATCTGCCGCTGTATGTGCTGCTTGTTCGCAGCGGCCTGCAGGGCAAGGTCAAGACGGTGGCCGACCTCAAGGGGCGGGTGATCGCGGTACACAGTACTTCGATCACGACCAAGACCAACTCCCAAATCGTCATGGAACTGCTGCTGCGGAACGCTGGAGTGGTGCCGGACAGCGTCCGCTTCGTCTCGGTCGGCCAGCGCTGGTCTTCGGAGGCGGCCATGCTGGCCGAGGGCACGGCCGACGCCGTCATGGGCGACGAGCCGCACGCGTCGCGCATGGTGGCGGACAAGATCGCCTTCCAGCTGGTGCATCTGGGCGACCCGAAAACTGCCGCCGCCATCCCCGGCGGCAGCTTCCTGCGCGGTGCGTTGTTCGGCCGGCAGGACAGGATAGAGCAGGATCTCAAAAAGGCGGAGACCATGGTCAGGATCATCCGCCGCACGCTGGAATGGATCGCCAGCCACACCCCCGAGGAAATCATCGACATGGCCGGCATCGAAGACCCCGTGGAGCGCAAGTACATGCTGGAAACTCTGCGCAAGTATCCGCGCCAGTACAGCCGCGACGGCAAGTTCTCGACGCGGCAGTTGCAGGACACGGAGGTTTTCTTCCGCAAATCCCAGGCCGACAACAGCGCCGCGCAAACGCTCAAGGTCGAATCCATGGTCATGGACCGCTGGGCCGGGCGCAAGGACTGAGCTCATGAATCAATCTGCTGCGCCACGATTTCTTCACGAGATCTGAACTCATGCCGGAATCCTTGCGCCATCCGCTGACCCTGCAGGTCGCAGTGCGTCTCGCGCTGGCTCTGCTGGTGACCCTGCTGGCGACGATCGCGCTGACGCTCTGGTTTTATGGCCATGCCAATCTGCGTTCTCTCGAGCACCACCTTCACCAGGCGGAGAAGCACTTCAGCGGGGCGCTGGCGCTGCGGGAGAGCGACTGGGAGCGCGGTGCCTACAACTTCAAGGCGCGCCTCGAGTTCTCGCGGGTGCTGGAAGACCCTGCCGGGCGCCAGGGCCGGCTCGGCACTTTCATCACCGCCCAGGGAGGCGTGCCGGAGTATCCGCTGGTCCTCGTGCTCGACCGCGAGGGCAACCGTCTCGCCTGGTTCGCGTATGCCGGGGACAGCATTCCGCCGGCTGTCTTCGACAGCGGAGACGCCGGCTGGGCATACGACACGAGCGGCAACCGGCTTTACCGGGTTTTCCGCCAGCAGGTCTGGTTGGGATCCGGGCAGAACGGCATGCTGCTGACGTTTCGCCATATCGACCATGCCTTGCTGGGTACCCTGGCCTATCCCGAGACGGACCTGGTAGCCCTTTGGCGGAACCGCCCGGTTGCGAGTTCGCTCGGCGATGACGGCATGAATGTCGCCGACCGCAATGCTGTTCCGGCCGCCGCTACGCAGTCCAGCCTGTTGCCGTGGAATCTGGCGCGCCCGGATAGCCTCCAGGTCAAGTTGGTAGTGCATCCGGATGAGCCGTTTGCTCTGCGCGAGTTGTTTCAGCCCATGGCGCTGGGTGCGCTGGCGTTTGCCGCCGCGGCCTGGATAGTCTTCGGCATCTGGGTCACCGCGCTGGTCCGCCGCATCCTCTCGCTGGGAGCGGCCCAGAGGGAATTTGCCGACGCCGGCACGGTCTCGCCGCTCGTCATCACGGCGCTGAACCGGGCCGAGCCCGGACGCGGCGATGAGCTCGGTGAACTCTCGCGTTCGCTGCTGGAAATGATGGGCAGCGTCAGCGAGCACCGCCGCGCCCAGGAGCAGGCGGCCGAGGTGCTGCGTCTGAGCGAGGAGCGCTTCCGCTTCCTGGTCGAGAGCGTCAATGTCGTGGCCTGGGAGTTTTCGACGGAGAAGGAATCCTTCACCTACGTTTCGCCGCAGGCCGAGGGACTGCTCGGCTACAAGCTCGAAGAATGGCTGCAGCCGAACTTTCTCCAGGCGCACGCGCACCCGGATGACCTGCCGCGCGTGCGCGAGGCGCGCGTCCATGCGTTGGACGAAGGCAAGGCCTGCGCGCTCGACTATCGCCTGCGTCACAAGGATGGCCACTTCGTCTGGGTGCATCATCTGTCCGCCGCGACGGCGGCCGGCGATCCGGTGCCGCGAACCATGGTCCGCGGCATGCTGTTCGACATTTCCGAGCGAAAACAGGTCGAGCAGCGCCTGGCGTTGGCGGGTCAGGTGTTCGAGACGGCGAGCGAAGGCATCATGCTGACCGACGCGCAGAATCGCATCATTTCGGTCAACCCGGCCTTCGAAGTCATTACCGGTTATTCCGCGGTCGAGGTGATGGGCAAGGATCCCAAGTTCCTCAATGCCGGCCTGCAGGCCGCCGACAATTACAAGTCGATGTGGCACGGGCTGCAGCGGGACGACCACTGGGAAGGCGAGGTGTGGAACCGGCGCAAGTCCGGCGAGCCGTTTGCGCAACGGCTGGTGGTATCGATCATCCGCGACGAGTGGGGTCACGTCAAAAGCCATCTGGCGATGTTCAACGACGTCACGACGCAGAAGCGCCAGGCGGAGGAAATCGAGCATCAGGCCGGCCACGATTCACTCACCGGCCTGCCCAATCGCCGCCTGCTCACCGACCGCATGGCGCAGGCCATCGCCCGCGCCCAGCGCCAGGGCGGGCTGGTCGGCATCATGATGCTCGATCTCGACGGCTTCAAGCATGTCAACGACACGCTCGGCCACCGGCTGGGCGACCTGCTGCTGATCGAGACGGCGCGTCGCCTGGTCCATTGCGTACGCGAATCCGATACCGTCGCCCGCATCGGCGGCGACGAATTCATGATCGTGCTGCCCGAAATCCAGGGCCAGAACGACCTGCAGGTTCTGGCGACGAAAATCAACGGCCACATCAGCGAGCCTTTTTCCATCGAAGGCAAGGACCTGTTCGTTTCCGGCAGCATCGGTTTGACGCTGTTTCCGGACGACGGGGCGAACACCGAGGTGCTTCTGGCCAATGCCGACACGGCGATGTACCGCGCCAAGGCGGAGGGCAAGAACACCTACCGCTTCTTCACCCAGGACATGCAGCAGCATGCCCTGGCGCGCCTCCGCCTCGAAAGCGGATTGCGGCGGGCGCTGCGCGAAGGCGAATTCGTCCTCTATTACCAGCCCGTCATCGATCTCGCGACCGGCGCTCTGGCCAAGGCCGAGGCGCTGGTCCGCTGGCGGGACCCGCAACGCGGGCTGGTCGAGCCGACAGAGTTCATTCCCGTTGCGGAAGACGCCGGGCTGATCGTACCCGTCGGCGCCTGGGTGCTGCAGGCGGCTGCGCGCCAGCTCGCGCAATGGGAAACTCTGTTACCGCCGGGCTTTCGCCTCGGCATCAACCTGTCTGCCCAGCAGTTCCAGCGCGGCGATTGCGCGGCCTTGTTGCGTGATGTCCTCGAGGCGGAGGGGGCAGATCCGGGTCAGCTGACAGTCGAAATTACCGAGAGTGTCTTCATCGGCGACAAGGGCGATGCCCGGCACCAGTTGATGGAAATGAAGGGCCTCGGCGTCCAGGTGGCCATCGACGATTTCGGTACCGGGTTTTCTTCCCTGAGCTATCTCAAGCACTTCCCGATCGATACGCTGAAAATCGACCAGTCATTTGTCGGCGGCATTCCCGACGATGCGGAAGATATCGCCCTGATCGAGGCGATGATCTCCATGAGCAAGGCGCTCGGCCTTGAAGTCATCGCCGAAGGCATCGAAACCGAGGCGCAGCGCAGCTTTCTTCTCAGCCGCGGTTGCCGCTACGGGCAGGGATATCTGCTCGGCCGGCCGATACCGGCCGACGAATTCGCCGCGCTGCATCTGCTCCAGCGGGTCTCTGCCGCCGGCTGAAGCTGCGGCGTCACTGCATCAGCGGCGCGTGTTCGACTGCGAGGGGAACTCCGCGAGTTCGATCGTTGCCGCCGGCTTCCAGCCCTTCTTCCGGTGTTCCGCGACCACATTGGTGAAAATCCCGCCGCGCACGTAAAAGCGCGCGGTGAGCCGCATGAAGCGCGGTTTGGTGGCCTGGGCCAGATCGTCGAGGATGCGGTTGGCGACGTCCTCATGGAAATGCCCTTCGTCGCGGAAGCTCCAGATGTAGAGCTTCAGACTTTTCAGCTCGACACAGAGCCTGTCGGGGATGTAATCAAGCGTCAGCACGGCAAAATCCGGCTGCCCGGTCTTGGGGCAGAGGCACGAAAACTCCGGGATTTCCATGTGGATCCGGTAATCCCGGTGCGGGGCCGGATTGGCGAAGGTTTCCAGGGCTTTTTGGGGGGGCTGGGTGGCTGGTTTTGGCATGCTGGGTGGTGGCCGGTAAGAGGGGCGGGACGGATTATAATGGTGGTGTTCCCGAGTCGTGTTTTTGTCATCCTCTTTCCGGTTCATCCCACGTGCGTTTAAACAAGCTGAAACTTTCGGGCTTCAAGTCATTTGTCGAGCCCACCACCGTGCTTTTCCCCGGCCAGCTGGCGGGCGTGGTCGGCCCCAACGGCTGCGGCAAATCGAACATCATCGACGCCGTGCGCTGGGTGCTGGGCGAATCCAAGGCCTCTGAGCTGCGCGGCGAATCGATCCAGGACGTGATCTTCAAGGGCGCCGGCAACCGCAAGGAAGTCAGCCGCGCCAGCGTCGAGCTGTTTTTCGACAACGCCCAGGGCCGCGCCGCCGGGCAGTGGAGCCAGTACGCCGAAATCACGGTCAAGCGCCTGCTCGACCGCGA
>CAIZKA010000288.1 GCA_903933395.1 uncultured beta proteobacterium
ATGCCCATCGACGAGGTCCGCGCGATCATTGCCGCCGAGCGCGGGCGCCAGTTCGATCCCGACATGACCGACGCCTTCCTCGCCGGATTCGAGGAATTCGCCGCGATTGCCGCACGCTACAACGACGATCATCCATGAAGACGACACAGCTCGATGCAAGGCGGAAGCGCGCGGCCGGTTTGGCGGCGGCGCTCGGTTACGCCACGGTGCTCGCCTCCCGCGACGCATGGCGATCGCTGCGCAAACCGCTGCTGCTGGTCGCCGCGATCATCGTCCCCCTGACGGCAGCCCTCATCCGGCACGAGATGATCCGTCATCAGGACGAGGCAACGCAAGGCCTGCAGACCATCGCCACTCTCAAGCTGGGGCAGATCGAAGGCTGGCTCAACGAACGACAGGGCGACGCCGACTTGCTGCAGACCAGCATCAGCCTGGCCGATAACTACGGCCGCTGGCGCGAGCGCGGTGATGGCGCCAGTCGTGATCTGCTGCTTGACCACCTTGGAAAGTTGCGCATCAGCAAAAATTACCAGAGCGTATGGCTGCTCGACGAGCAAGGCACGCCGCTATGGAATTCGGCGGGCGCGGCGGAGATCATCGAGCCGAAGCTGCAAAGCGCGGCACTCCATGCCGTCGCCACCGGACAACGGGGCCTGCTGACCCCCGCCGGCGCTGTCGGCGCTGTCGGCGGTCGCATGCACATCGACTTTGTCACCACGCTTCAGCCGCTGGGAGCCCGCCCGTCGCCGATCATCATCCTGCGCGTGGATCCGCGCACCTATCTCTCGCCCATGTTGCAGGCCTGGCCGGTGCCCAGCGCCAGCGCCGAAATCCTGCTGTTCCGCCGCGAAGGCGAAGAGGTGCTCTACCTCAACGAGTTGCGTCATCGCCCTGACGCGGCCGGAACGTTCCGGCTGGCGGTTGCCACGGACAAACTGCTGGCCGCCCAGGTGCTGCGCGGCGGAATCAGCCCGGGCGGCCTGATCGACGGGGTGGATCACCGCAACGTGCCATCGCTGGGCGTGGCGCGCGCCGTGCTCGGCACCGACTGGTTCCTGATCGCCAAGGCAGACCGGGCAGAGCTTCTCCTGGAGAGCGAGCGCACTGGCCGGCGCATCGCGATGGCGGGCCTGCTGATCCTGCTCATAACCGTCGCCGGCGTCCTGGTAATGCGCCAGCGCCAGAATCTGGAGAGGGCCCGCAGCGCAGGCGCGGCGCAAGCCGAGAAGCTGCGCGCCCTGCAGCTGCTCGACGCCCTGGCCAAAGCTTCGGACGACGCGATCGTCGTCAAGGATGTCGAAGGCCGCTATCTGCTGCTAAATAGCGCCGCCTGCGGGATGGTTGGCAAAACCGAGCAGGAACTGCTGGGACTCGATGTCACGGCCCTCTTTCCGCCCGAGCAGGCCGCGGCAATTGCGGCCATCGACCGTGAGGTAGTTTCCGCAAACTGCTCCCGGACCGGAGATGAACTCTTCAGCACGCCGCGCGGGATCCGGGTCATGCACGTCACCCGGGGACCGCTGCATGATGAAAACGGCAAGGTGGTCGGTATCTTCAGTGTCTTGAGCGACATTACCGAACGCAAGCAGATGGAGACCGACTTGCAAGCTTCCACCGCCAGGCTCGAGGACATGCTGTCACAAACGCAGTTGATGCTCGACGCGTCAATGGATGCGGTGATCTGCATGGATCAGAACGGCGCGGTGGTGACCTGGAATTTGCGCGCCGAACAAATTTTCGGCTACCGGGAAGATCAGGCACTGGGGCGAGAGGTAGCAGACCTGATCGTGCCGCCTGAATACCGCGAAAAACACCGCGCAGGCATGGCGCGCTTCATCAAGACCGGCGAGCCGACGATCATCGGCAAGCGGATCGAGGTGCCCGGGCTGCACGCCGATGGCAGCCGGTTCCCTCTCGAATTGACGATCGGACTGATTTCGAAAGCAGGGAGTCCCCTGTTCAGCGCCCACGTCCGTGACATCACGGAACGCAAATCCGCCGAAACCCAACTGCGCATACTGTCCCAGGCGGTGGAACAAAGCCCGGAAAGCATCGTCATCACCGACGTGGAGGGCAAGATCGAGTATGTCAACGCCGCCTTCGCCATGAACACCGGCTATAGCCAAAGCGAAGCGGTCGGCATGAATCCGCGAGTCCTGCAGTCGGGCAATACCCCGCCCGAGACCTATGCCTCGATGTGGGAGACCCTGACCCGGGGCGAGCCGTGGAAGGGCGAGTTTTACAACCGGCGCAAGGATGGCAGCGAGTATGCCGAGTTCGCCATCGTTACGCCGATCCGCCAGCCGGATG
>CAIZKA010000289.1 GCA_903933395.1 uncultured beta proteobacterium
CAGCACGTGCCAGGTGCCGAGCATCACGCTGTCGCCCTGCTTCAGCGTGGTCCAGATTTCCTCGGCGGTGAAGGAGAGCACCGGCGCCATCAGCCGCGTGACGGTTTGCAGGATATGCCACAGGGCGCTTTGCGCCGAGCGGCGCGCACGGGAGTTTCCCGCTGCGGTGTAGAGACGATCCTTGAGGATGTCGAGATAGAAGGCGCCGAGGTCTTCCGAACAGAAGTTCATCAGTCCCTGCACCACCTTATGGAATTCGAAGCGCTCGTAATCCGCGGTGCATTGCGCGTGCAGGTTGCGCGTAAGTGCCAGCGCGTAGCGATCCACTTCCAGCCATTCGGCGGGAGGCAGCATCTGGCTGTTCGCATCAAAGTCCGCGGTGTTGGCCAGCAGGAAGCGCAGCGTGTTGCGCAGGCGGCGATAGACCTCGACCACGCGCGGCAGGATGGTCTTCTCGTCGATCGACAGCTCGCCCGAATAGTCGGTGCTGGCCACCCAGAGGCGCAGGATTTCGGCGCCCAGGGTGTCGGAGATTTTCTGCGGCGCGACGACGTTGCCCTTGGACTTGGACATTTTCATGCCCTTGCCATCGACCACGAAACCGTGGGTCAGCAGGGCCTTGTAGGGCGCGCGGCCATCGATGGCGGCGCCGGTCAGCAGGCTGGAATGGAACCAGCCGCGATGCTGATCCGAACCTTCCAGATAGAGGTCGGCCGGGTAAGTCAATTCGGCGGCGTGCGAGCCGCGCAGCACCGTACGATGCGTGGTGCCGGAATCGAACCAGACGTCGAGCGTGTCGCGCATCTTGTCGTAGTTCGCGGCATCGGCGCCGAGCAGTTCGGCCGCGTCGAGCTTGAACCAGGCATCGATGCCCTCCTTCTCTATCTTCTGCGCAACGGCTTCGAGCAGTTCCAGCGTGCGCGGATGCGGCTCGCCGGTTTCCTTGTGCAGGAAGAAGGGAATCGGCACGCCCCAGTTGCGCTGGCGCGAGACGCACCAGTCGGGCCGGTTGGCAATCATGGCGTGCAGCCGCGCCTTGCCCCAGTCGGGATAGAAGGTGGTTGCCTCGACGGCGGCCAGCGCGAGTTCGCGCAAGGTCACATGCTTTTCCTCTGTCGCCGCAGGCGACCCGTTCTTGTCGCCCCCTTTCCCGGAAAGGGGGTCGGGGGGATAGCCGTCACCTTGTCCAGCATGGACAGGGCGGGCAACCGCCTTGTTCATGCCTACGAACCATTGGGTGGTCGCGCGATAAATTATCGGCGTCTTGTGGCGCCAGCAATGCATGTAGCTGTGCACGATCTCGCTTGACGCGAACAGGCTGCCGACCTCGGCCAGCTTCTCGATGATGACCGCATTGGCCTTCCAGACGAACATGCCGCCGAAGAAGGGCAGGCTCGCCGCGAACACGCCGTCGCCCTGCACCGGGGTCAGGATTTCGTCGTTGTGCATGCCGTGCTTCTTGCAGGAATCGTAGTCTTCCAGACCGTAGGCTGGGGCGCTATGCACGATGCCGGTGCCGGCGTCGAGCGTGACGTAGTCGCCCAGATAGACGGGCGAGGCGCGGTCGTAAAGCGGATGGCGGAAAACCACCCGGGCCAGCGCCGCTCCCTGGCAGGCGCCGAGCACCTCGCCTTCGAGGCCGAAACGCTGCAGCGCCGACGCACGCAATTCGGCGGCGAGGATGATGCAGCCGCGCGTAGTCTTCACCAGTTCGTAGGTGAACTCGGGGTGCATGTTCAGCGCCTGATTCGACGGGATGGTCCACGGTGTCGTGGTCCAGATCACTGTCCAGCAGTCGCCCTCGGGCAGCTCGCTGATACCGAAGGCATGGGCGACCCTACTGCGCTCGGCGGCATCGAGACGGAAACCGACGTCGATCGCCGGCGACTTCTTGTCCTGGTACTCGACCTCGGCCTCGGCCAGCGCCGAGCCGCAGTCAAAGCACCAATTCACGGGCTTCAGGCCCTTGAACAGGTAGCCGGTCTGGTACAGGTCGCCGACCGCGCGAATCTCGTCGGCCTCGTTCCCGAAGGCCATGGTCAGGTAGGGATTGCCCCAGTCGCCGAGCACGCCGAGGCGGATGAAATCCCTCTTCTGCCGCTCCACCTGTTCGGCGGCAAAACTGCGACACAGCTCGCGCGCCTGGTCGGCCGGCAGGTGCTTGCCGTGGGTCTTTTCGATCTGGTGTTCGATCGGCAGGCCGTGGCAGTCCCAGCCCGGCACGTAGGGCGCGTCGAAGCCTGCCAGTGTCCTGGCGCGGACGATGATGTCCTTGAGGATCTTGTTCACCGCGTGGCCGATGTGGATGTCGCCGTTGGCATAGGGCGGGCCATCGTGAAGGACGAAGCGCGGACGCCCCGCGGATGCCGCACGGATCTTCTGGTAGAGCTTCTGCTCCTGCCACTGCGCGATCCAACCGGGTTCCCGCTTGGCGAGGTCGCCGCGCATCGGGAAGGGCGTGTCGGGCATGTTGAGAGTTTTGCGGTAATCAGCCATGGGTCTTGCCGCCATCTTTGAGCTTGAAATAGGTGCGCACGTCTGCAACGTCGCGAGCGATCTGCGCCTTAAGGGCGTCGAGCGAATCGAACTTCGCCTCGTTGCGCAGCTTGTGCATGAAATTCACATCGACGTGCCTGCCGTAGATGTCGCGATCGAAATCCAGCAGATGCACTTCGAGTACCGGCTTCAGGCCCTCTTCAACCGTCGGGCGCACACCGATGTTGGCCGCACCGGGCAGGGGCTGCGCGTCTATGCCCGAGACCGTCACGGCAAACACGCCGGACAGCGGCAGGCGCTTGCGCCGGACCTGGATGTTGGCGGTGGGAAAGCCGATGCTGCGGCCGAGCTTCTTGCCGTCCATGACGCGTCCGGCAATGACGAAGGCGCGCCCCAGCAGCCCTTCAGCCTGTTCGATGTCGCCCCCGGCCAGTGCATCGCGAACCGCAGAACTGGACACCCGGACACCGCCGAAGTCGACCGTTTGCATGGCTTCCACCACGAAGCGGTGCTCCTGCCCGGCCCGCTGCAGCAGGGCGAAATCGCCGCCGCGCGCCTTGCCGAAGCGGAAGTCGTCGCCGATGATCAGGTGGCGCACAGACAGGCCGCGCACGAGGATTTTCTCGATGAACTCCGCGCCGGTCAGCGACGCCAGCTTGCGATCGAAACGACAGACATGCACGCGATCGACTCCGCATTCGGCCAGCAGTTCGATCTTGTCGCGCAGGCTGGCCAGGCGCGCCGGCGCCTGATCGGGGGCGAACAGCTCGCGCGGGTGCGGCTCGAAGGTGAGCACCGTCGCCGGCAAGGCGAGCTCGCGCGCCTTCGCCGTCAATTCGGCGAGCAGCGCGCGATGGCCGCGATGTACGCCATCGAAATTACCGATGGTGAGTACCGTGGACGTCGTCGCCCGTTCGGGCACACCGCGAAAAACCAGCATGGGATTTAACGTGAAATAGCTCGTTCGGAGCGACGGGTGATAGCCGAGCGAAGCGAGCAGATCGGTAGCCTCCCCGTGAGGGGAGGATGGGAGGGGAGGGCCTTCAATTCGCTTTTCGCGTGTTCCATCATCAGGTGTGCCGTGTCACTGCTGCGTGAAAGTGAGGCCGCAGGGAAAGCGGGCGATTATATCAAGCTAAGCGGGCATCACCGGGGCCGCAGAAGGCTTCGCGGCGCGGGATCGAGGCCGGAATCAGTCCAGCCGCGCCAGCTTCGACTTGGCCAGCGGCGGGTTCTTGGCGAAGTAGCGCCGGATGCCTTTCAGTATCGCCTCGGCCATGCGGTCCTGATAGGCCTCGTCGTTCAGCCGCGCCTCTTCCTCCGGATTGGAAATGAAGGCGGTTTCGATCAGGATCGACGGGATGTCGGGCGCCTTCAGCACAGCGAAACCGGCCTGCTCCACATGCGCCTTGTGCAGGGTATTGATGCGGCCGAGTTCGCCCAGCACGTCCTTGCCCAGCTTGAGGCTGTCGTTGATGGTCGCGGTCTGCGACAGGTCGAGCAGGGTGCGCGCGAGGTAGGGATCCTTGACCCCGAGGTTCACGCCGCCGACCAGGTCGGCCGAATTTTCCTTGTTCGCCAGCCAGCGCGCGGCCGAACTCGAGGCACCGGTTTCGGAGAGGACGAAAACGCTGGAACCGCGCGCCGTCGTCTTGATGAAGGCATCGGCATGCACCGAGACGAAAAGGTCAGCCTGCACCCGGCGCGCCTTTTGCACGCGATTTTGCAGGGGAATGAAATAGTCGCCGTCGCGCGTCAGTACCGAGCGCATGTTGGGCGTGGCGTCGATCTTCTCCTTCAGCCGCCGCGCCACCGACAGCGTCACGTTCTTCTCGTAGCTGCCGCCGCGCCCGATCGCACCGGGATCCTCGCCGCCATGCCCGGGATCGAGAACGATGGTCACCATGCGGGTGACCTCCGGCTTCTGCGCCGGTTTCTCCGCTTCCTGCGCAGCCGGCGGATTGCCCGGCTTCTGTTCCGTATTCAGCGGCGGCTCGCCGGATTTCTCCAGCAGCGCCATGAGCGGATCGACCGGCTCCAGCGGATACAGGTCGAGCACCAGGCGATGCCCGTACTCGCCTACCGGCTGCAGCGAAAACACCTGCGGCTTGATCTCGCCCTTGAGTTCGATCACCAGGCGCACCACGCCCGGCTTGTTGCGGCCGGCGCGGATCAGCTTGATGTAGGGGTCGGAATCGAGGATCTTCGAGGGCAGCATCTGCAGCACCGAGTTGAACTCGACGCCCTCGAGATCGACCACCAGCCGCTCGGGATCCTTCACCAGCAGGTGGGAATAGCGGATCGGCTGATCGTGCTCCAGCGTCACCCGCGTGTAGTCGCGCGCCGGCCAGACCCGCACGGCGAGGATGCTGCTGGTCGCCGTGGCGCCGGCGCCGACTTTTGAGACCAGCAGCGTCAGGCTGGCGGCGGCAAACTTGAGGACTTCACGCCGGCGAGGCATGTCCGTCCCTTCGCGCTGACCGCGGTGAGGCAGGCCGTACGTGCTTCGCCCGAGGCGCCGGCGACGACGCGCAACTCGATTTGCATATCGGCGGGCGGCAGGTAAGGCGCGGCCTTGTCGGGCCATTCGACCAGACAAATTCCGTTTCCTGAAAAATATTCGTCGAGGCCCGCATCGAGATATTCTTCCGCCTGATTGAATCTATAAAAATCAAAGTGATAGAAGTTTAATCCAGAAACCACGTGAACTTCAACCAGTGTGTAAGTCGGACTCTTCACCGGCCCCGTTTCGCCGGCTGCGCGCAACAGTCCGCGCACCAGCGTGGTCTTGCCTGCGCCGAGGTCGCCTTCGAGCCAGATAGTCAGGCCGGATGCCGGATTGGCCGCCAGTGCGGCTCCCAGCGCGAGGGTGGCGGCCTCGTCGGGCAGGGCTAACGTAAGATGATCGGCATGCATGAGTTCGATGGGAATGCGGCGGGGCTTAAATACAACATACGGCGCTGGGGCATGGACCTCGGCTTCGATGCGATCGGCTTTTCCGGCACCCGGATGGACGACGCCGAAGAGAACCTGGCCGCCTGGCTGGCGGCCGGCTGCCATGGCGACATGGATTATATGGCGGCACATGTCACCGGCAAGGGAAACAAGCGGGCGTTGCCGACGGAACTGCTGCCGGGCGCCCGCACCATCATCACCGCCCGCATGAATTACCGTAGCGCCAGCGCCGACTCTTCGGCCGTGCTGGCCGATGGCCGGCGCGCCTTTATTTCACGCTACGCCCTGGGCCGCGACTACCACAAGCTCTTACGCGGCCGCCTGCAGCAGCTCGCCGACCGCATCACCGCAGAGATCGGGGACTTCGCCTACCGGGTGTTTACCGATTCGGCGCCGGTGATGGAAGTCGGCCTGGCGCAGAACAGCGGCCTGGGCTGGCGCGGCAAGCACACGCTGCTGCTCGAGCGCGAGGCGGGATCGTATTTTTTTCTCGGCGAAATATTCACCGATCTGGCGCTGCCGGCGGACGCGCCGGTCACCGACCACTGCGGCACCTGCACCGCCTGCCTCGACGCCTGTCCGACGCGGGCCATCGTCGCGCCCTGGCGGCTCGATGCGCGATTGTGCATTTCCTACCTGACGATCGAAATCAAGGGCAGCATCCCCGAACCCTTGCGGCCGCTGCTGGGCAACCGCATCTACGGCTGCGACGATTGCCAGTTGGCCTGTCCGTGGAACCGCGCGGCGCCGCTGACGCGGGAGAGCGATTTCGCGCCGCGCCACGGGCTTGACCAGGCGACGCTGGTCGAGTTGTTCGCCTGGGACGAAACGGATTTCAACGAGCGCCTGACCGGTTCGCCGATCCGTCGCATCGGCTTCGAGCGCTGGCTGCGCAACGTTGCGGTGGCGCTGGGCAATGCGCCGCGCAGCGATGATGTAGTCAAGGCGCTGCACTCGCGCGCCGGTCATCCGTCAGAGCTGGTGCGCGAGCATGTCGCCTGGGCGTTAGACCGTCACGACGCAGACGCCTAGCCGCGCGCCACCGGCCGCGCCGGGTCGGCGCACCACTCGCTCCAGGAACCGGGATACAGCTTCGAACCGGACAGACCGGCGAGCTCCATCGCCAGCAAATTGTGGCAGGCGGTAACGCCGGAACCGCACTGCTGCAAGACTTCGCTCGCCGGACGACCGGCGAGCAGTGCGGTGAATTCCCTGCGCAACTCATCCCGCGGCTTGAAGAAGCAGCCGTCGTCATCGAGATTCTCGAAATAGAACCGATTCACGGCGCCGGGAATATGCCCGCCCACCGGATCCAGCGTCTCATTTTCGCCGCGGAAGCGTTCCGCGCTGCGCGCATCAAGGATCAACATGCGCGGCGATCCCAGCTCGGCCAGTACCCGGCCGACATCGACCGCCAGTTCCTGCGGCTGCGGCTTAAATTGGCGGGGGACCACGGGCACCACGCTCTCCTCAAGCACCCGCTTGCTGCGCTTCCATCCCGCCAGCCCGCCGTCGAGTACGGCCACCCGCTCATGCCCCAGCCAGCGCAGCAGCCACCACAAGCGCGACGCAAAAATGCCACCTTCATTGTCGTATGCCACCACCTGCGTCTCTGCGTCAACGCCGCAGCCGGACATGCGCCGGGCAAAGGCGGCGATATCGGGCAGCGGATGGCGGCCGTTGCTGCCGTTCGTCGCACCCGAAAGATCCTCGTCGAGGTGGAGAAAAAGCGCACCCGGAATGTGGCCACGGGCATAGGCCTGGCGGCCGTATTCGGTGTTTTTCAGGTCATGCCGGCAATCGAAGACGCGCCATTCCGGATGCGCGGCGAGTTCGTCTGCCGTCACCAGCAGGTTCGATGCCGGGCCGCTCATGCGCCGCCTTCGGCCAGCCAGCTGCGCGCCTCGGCCTCGTCGTCGAATACGGTCAGGTCGGCATTGACGAACAGTTGCTCCAGCCACGCGCTCCAGGCCACCCACTGGCTGTCGGTGATCACCGCGATGCGCTTGAAGTCGCCGGCGTGCTGGCGCGAAAAGCGGATCTCTTCCCAGGCCACGTCGAACGTGAAATCGGCCATGTCGCGCAGATCCACCAGCAGGTTCACCGGCCCGGAGAACTTGATCTCGAAGAGAACCAGTTCCTCGAATTCCTTGAAGTCGGCCAGCGTGAATTCGCCGAACACGGCGAATTCGACCAATCGGTCATGATTTTGTGTGGTGATCATAGTGAATATCCTTGGCCGGGAGAACAGTCAGCGCGAGTTGAAAGGCCAATCATAATCCCGCGGGAATCTTGCGGCGAGAACATTAAGCGCAGCGGCCGCATGATCCCGCCGGGGGATACCGTCCCCACTTTCCGCGGGGACAAAAAAGCAAAGGGCCCGCGAGCGGGCCCCGTCAGGCGAATGACTGAGTCGATTACTTCTTGGCCTTCTTGCCGGAAACCGCGAGCTTGAAACCCGTGCCGGCACTGAACTTCGGCACCGTGGTGGCGGCAATCTTGATCGCCGCGCCGGTCTTCGGATTCTTGCCGGTACGCGCCGCGCGCTTGGCCGACTTGAAGGTGCCGAAACCAACCAGGGTAACGTTGTCCCCTTTCGATACCGCCTTCACGATCGCCGCCATGGCACCGTCGAGCGCCTTGCCGGCAGCGGCCTTGCTGATGTCGGCTCCCTTGGCGGCAATTTCAATCAGTTCTGCTTTGTTCATGCTGAAAAATCCTCCAAATATTTTGCGGGCACCTCACCCGAAAAAATATTCTAAACCCGATACTGCGGGCAGATGCAAGGAATTTAAGCAGATCACGCCTGGTGTGTTGCGATGATGCCGCCCCCCAGGCACACACGCGACTCGTAGATCACCAGGGACTGCCCGGGCGTCACCGCCCATTGCGGCGCAGCAAAGACCACTTCGCATTCTTCGGCCGAAATCCTCTCGATCTGGCAGGCCGCATCCGGCTGGCGGTACCGCGTCTTTGCCGCGTACACCCAGTGCGTGTGCGGCGATTCTCCGGCGACCCATGACAAATCCTTCGCCACCAGGCTCGCCGAAAGAAGCGCGGGATGCTCGTGGCCCTGTACCACCCACAGGATGTTCTGTCCCATGTCCTTGCCGGTAACGAACCAGGGTTCCTCCGGCGCCCCCTTGACGCCGCCGATACCCAGGCCTTCGCGCTGCCCGAGGGTGTAGTACATCAGCCCCTCGTGCCTGCCGACGACGCGATCCGTGCCAAGGACGCGAATTTCTCCCGGCTGCTTCGGCAGGTAACGTGCGAGGAATTCGCGGAAGGGACGCTCGCCGATGAAGCAGATTCCGGTCGAATCCTTGCGCGCATGATTGGGCAGGCCGGCCTCCGCGGCGATCCGCCGCACATCGCGCTTGTAGAGGTGGCCGACGGGAAACAGCGTTTTCGACAACTGCGCCTGGTTGAGCCGGTGCAGGAAATAGCTTTGATCCTTGGTCCCGTCCTCAGCCTTGAGCAACTGCCATTTGCCGAGAAACTCGCGCACCTGGGCATAGTGTCCGGTCGCAATCCTGTCGGCGCCGAGCGCCAGGGCATGGTCGAGGAAGGCCTTGAACTTGATCTCGGAATTGCACAGCACGTCCGGGTTCGGCGTGCGGCCGGCCTGGTATTCGCGCAGGAAATCGGCGAAGACTCGCTCGCGGTATTCGGCGGAAAAATTCACGGCCTCGAAATCGATCCCGATCACGTCGGCGGCAGCGGCGGCATCGACCACATCCTGGTTGGCGGAACAGTATTCGTCGGTATCGTCGCCTTCCCAGTTCTTCATGAACAGGCCGACGACTTCATAGCCTTCGCGTTTGAGCAGCAGCGCCGCCACCGAAGAATCGACACCGCCGGAAAGTCCGACAATTATTTTTCCCTTGGACATGGCACTCAGTCGTAGTGTCGGATAAGGTCGAGCGGAAAGCGCCGGCCGGCGAGGTAGTCGCTGATGCATTGCCACACCAGCGGGCTGCGATGACGGTCCGCCGTGGCACGAACCTCTTCCGCCGTCATCCATACCGCGCGCAGGATGCCGGCATCGAGCGGGCGGCCCTCCACGTGCACACCCAACTCGCCGCAAAACGCGAAGCGCAAATAGGTAATGTCGCCCTGCGGCCGCGGCCACTGGTAGATGCCAACCAGCGCCGTCGGCGTAAAGCCCCAGGCGGTCTCCTCCAGCGCCTCGCGGGCGCAGGCGGCCACGAGCGATTCGCCTTCGTCGAGGTGACCGGCCGGCTGGTTGAAGCGAAGGCCGTCCTCGGTTTCCTCCTCGACCAACAGGAATCGTCCATCGCGCTCGACGACCGCCGCGACCGTCACATTGGGTTTCCAGACACGATTCATGGTCGTATTTTAGCGCCCCAGTTAACGCTCATGACACCGAGCACAACCCGCCGAAGGTGAAACACGCAAAAAACGAATTGGTCGCCCGCCCCCTTCCCCCTCGCGGGGGTTACTAGCCGGCGCGCTGCGCGCGTCCATTACGGGGGACTTCGAACAAGGTGTTTCACGTTAAAATTACGCACTCGACTAACGCATCGCTGGAGAACCACCATGTCCATGGCCGACCGTGACGGCTTTATCTGGTATGACGGCAAGCTCGTCCCCTGGCGCGAAGCCACCACCCACGTGCTGACGCATTCGCTGCACTACGGCCTTGCGGTATTCGAAGGCGTGCGTGCCTACAAGACCGTCTCCGGCACGGCGATCTTCCGCCTCAAGGAACATACCGACCGCCTGTTCAACTCGGCCCACATCTACCGCATGCCGATGCCCTACGACAAGGCGACGCTGATCGAAGCGCACAAGGAAGTCGTGCGCAGCAACAAGCTGGAGTCCTGCTACCTGCGGCCGATCGCCTTCTACGGTTCGGAAAAGATGGGCGTCAGCCCGCGCGGCGCGGCAACCCATGTCTCGATCGCGGCTTGGCCCTGGGGCGCCTACCTCGGCGAGGAAGGCCTCGAAAAGGGCATCCGCGTCAAGACCTCCAGCTACTCGCGGCACCATGTGAACGTCAACATGGCGCGCGCCAAGTTTGCCGGCACTTACGCCAACTCTATCCTGGCCAACATGGAAGCCACCGAGGACGGCTATGACGAAGCCCTGCTACTCGACGTCGATGGCTTCGTCGCCGAAGGCGCCGGCGAAAACCTGTTCGTAATCAAGGATGGCGTCATCTACGAACCGGAGATCGCCTCGGCCCTGATGGGCATCACGCGCAACACGATCATCACCCTGGCGGCGGAACTCGGCTACACGGTGGTTTCCCGGCGCCTGACGCGCGACGACATCTACATCGCCGACGAGGCCTTCTTCACCGGCACGGCGGCTGAAGTCACGCCGATCCGCGAGCTCGACAACCGCACCATCGGCGCCGGCAGCCGCGGCCCGATCACCGCCAAGCTCCAGAGCCTGTTCTTCGACGTGGTGAATGGCAAGGTGCCGGCCCATGCCGACTGGCTCTCCTATATCTGATAGCACGCAAGAGGTTGAACATGTCCATACTCGATGAATCCCAGCGCCAAGTTGCCGTCACCGCCCACGACCTGCCGCTCGCCTGCCCGCGTCCCGGCGCCCCCCTGTGGGCGCGCCATCCCAAGGTCTTCATCGATGTCCTGAAGAGCGCCACGGGCGAGGCCGCCTGCCCCTATTGCGGCACCGTATATCGCTTTACCGGCGAGAAGCCCAAGGGGCACCACTGAAAACCCGTTTAGCCACAGAGTTCACAGAGGGCACAGAGAAAAGCACCCGTCGGTTTTCTCTGTGATCTCTGTGTCCTCTGTGGCTGAAAAAATTCTTGTCGTCGCTCCGTCCTGGATCGGCGACACGATACTCGCCCAGCCGCTGCTCACGCTGCTCAAGCAGCATGATCCGGCCGCCCGCATCGAAGTGCTGGCGGCGGACTGGTCGGCGCCGCTGCTGGGACGCATGGCCGAGGTCGATGCGGTAATCGTCAATCCATTCAAACATGGCGAATTCAATTTCGGAATGCGCCGCACGCTGGGTCGCCGTCTCGCCGGCGCCGACTATTCGCACGCCTACGTCCTGCCCAACTCATGGAAGTCGGCACTGGTCCCCTACTTTGCCGGCATTCCCCGTCGCATCGGCTACCAGGGCGAGAGCCGCTACCTGCTGCTCAATGAGCGCCATCGGCTCGACGTCACTGCCCATCCGCAACTGGTGCAACGTTACGCGGCGCTGGCCGGGCCGTTGCCCGCCGTCATGCCGTCACCGCATCTGCACTCGACCACGGAGCAACAGCAGGCCGCACGCCGCGCCCTGAATCTGCCCTTCGATGCTGCGCCGGTGATCTTCTGTCCCGGTGCCGAATACGGTCCCGCCAAACGCTGGCCGGCGCAACACTTTGCCGCGCTGGCGCGGCTCGTCGCGACACCGCAGAATCCGGTCTGGCTGATCGGATCGGACAAGGACATCGCCGTCGGCGACGAAATTTCCGCCGCGACGGGCGGTGCGGCGCAGAACCTGTGCGGGCGCAGCACGCTGGAACAGGCCATCGACCTGATTGCCTCAGCGCGTTATGTCGTCAGCAACGACTCCGGCCTGATGCATGTCGCCGCCGCATTGGAACGTCCGCTGGTGGCGCTCTATGGATCCTCTTCGCCGGGCTATACGCCGCCGCTGTCGCCGCAGGCGACGATTGTTTCACGAGGCCTGTCCTGCAGCCCCTGTTTCAAGCGCGAGTGTCCGCTGGGGCATTTCGACTGCATGAACGGACTACTGCCGCAGCAGGTGGCAGAACTGATGCGAAAGCCGAACTGACCGTGCCCGGCCAGAAAATATTCGCCAGCCCGCAGGATGTCGAAACGGCCTTCTACGAGGCGCTCGAGCGCAGCGATATTGATGCCATGATGGCGGTCTGGGCCGAAGACGAAGAAGTGGTGTGCGTGCATCCGGGCGGCCCGCGACTGACCGGTTACACGGTGATCCGCGAAGCCTGGCAGCGCATCTTCGGCAACAACAGAAAGCTCCAGGTGCGCCTGTCGCAGCAGAAGACGGTAACCACCCCCTTCGCCGTGGTCAGCACCCTGCTGGAGCACATCACCAGTTCCGACGACGGCAACCTCAGCGCGCCGGTGGCAGCGACCAACGTCTACGTGCGCGGCCCCCTAGGCTGGCGCATGGTCGCACATCACGCCTCGCCGGTGCCGCCCAGCAGCGTCGGCGAGGAGCCGCGCATCCTGCATTGAGCTGCAGTGAATGCCGCTTTCACCGAGCCGCACTACCGCTCGCCGGACTGGCTGCCCGGCGGCCATGCGCAGACTATCTGGCCGCTGCTGATCAAGGGGCCGCTGCCGCCCTACCGGCGCGAGCGCTGGACCACGCCCGATGACGACTTCATCGACCTCGACTGGATCGCCGGCGAAGCCGGTACGCCGTGCGTGGTGCTGTTCCATGGCCTTGAAGGCAGTTCGCGCAGCCACTACGCGCGGCGCCTCATGCATGCGGTGAAGCAGCGCGGCTGGCATGGCGTGGTGGTGCATTTCCGCGGCTGCTCGGGCGAACCCAACCGCCTGCCGCGCGCCTATCATTCGGGCGACTCGCAGGAGATCGACTGGATCCTGCGCCGCCTGCAAACGCAGGGCTTTCCGGCGCTGTTTGTTGCCGGGGTTTCGCTCGGCGGCAATGCGCTGCTGAAGTGGCTGGCCGAACAAGGCCGACATGCATCCCGCGTCATCGATGCCGCGGCCGCGGTAAGTGCGCCGCTGGACCTCGCGGCGGCCAACGTCGCTTTGTCGTCCGGATTCAATCTTGTCTACGCGCGGCACTTCCTGCGCACCCTGATTCCGACGGCACGTGCCAAGGACCGGCGCTTTCCCGGGCGCATCGACCTGCGTCGGGCCCTGAAGGCGCGCACCATGAGCGAATTCGACGACGCCGTGACGGCACCGCTGCACGGCTTTCTCGGCGTCGACGACTACTACGCGAAGAGCAGCGCCGGACCGCTGCTCGGCGCAATCGAGACCCCGGCCCTGCTGCTGCACGCCGCCAACGACCCCTTCCTGCCGGCAACTGCATTGCCGCATCGCGAACAACTGCCGGCCGCGGTGACGCTGGAGGTTTACGCCGGCGGCGGCCATGTCGGCTTCGTCCATGGGCCCCTGCCCGGTCGCATCGACTGGCTGCCGCAACGCCTCCTGGCGCACTTCGCCACGCATCTGCCGCCCGCCTGCCGCGTGAGATAATTTCGGTTCCCACAAAGCGGCGCACATCATGCAGATTCCGGCACCTGAAATTTTCAAGGCCTACGACATTCGCGGCATCGTCCGCACCACGCTGACTGCGGACACCGTGCGCCAGATCGGCATGGCGCTGGGCACCGAGGCGATTTCGCGCGGCATCGAGGCCATCGTCATCGGTCGCGACGGCCGCCTTTCCGGCCCGGCACTCGCCGGAGCGCTGGCCGACGGCATCACCTCGACCGGCGCCGACGTGATCGACATCGGCCGGGTGCCGACACCGATGACCTACTTCGCCGCCCACGAACTGGGCACCGGGAGTTGCGTCTCGGTCACCGGCAGCCACAATCCGCCCGAGTACAACGGCCTGAAGATGGTGCTGGCCGGCCAGACGCTCTACGGCGACATGATCCAGGACCTGCGGCGCCGTATCGTCAGCGCCGACTTTTGCGAGGGCCACGGCAACGTGCGCTTCGCGAGCGTGCGCCAGTCCTATATCGACCGCATCGTCGGCGACGTCAGGCTGGCGCGCCCCATGAAAATCGTCATCGACTGCGGCAATGGCGTGGCCGGCAGTGTCGCACCCGACCTGTTCCGGCGCATGGGCTGCAGCGTGAAAGAGCTGTTCTGCGAGGTTGATGGCAACTTCCCCAATCACCACCCCGATCCCTCCAAGCCCGAGAACCTGGTCGACCTGCAGCGCGCCCTGCGCGAAACCAATGCCGAACTCGGACTGGCCTTCGACGGCGACGGTGACCGCCTCGGCGTCGTCACGAAAGATGGCGAGATCATCTATCCCGACCGCCAGCTGATGCTGTTCGCCGCCGACGTGCTGACACGCAACCCCGGCGCCCAGATCATCTACGACGTCAAGTGCTCGCGCTGGGTCGCCGAGTCGATCCGCCATCAGGGCGGCCGGCCGCTGATGTGGAACACCGGCCACGCGCTGATCAAGACCAAGCTCAGGGAAACCGGCGCGCCGCTGGCCGGCGAGATGAGCGGCCACATGTTCTTCAAGGAACGCTGGTACGGCTTCGACGATGCGCTCTACACCGGCGCGCGGCTGCTGGAAATCGTCTCGCGCTGGGCGGATTCCAACTGGCCACTGCAGAACCTGCCCAACGCCATCTCGACGCCGGAGCTCAACATCAAGATGCAGGAAGGCGAGCCGCATGCACTGGTCGCCAAACTGCGCAAGGGCGGCAAGAAGCTGCTGCCCGGTGCGCGCGAACTAATCACCATCGACGGCGTGCGCGCCGAGTATGCCGACGGCTTCGGCCTGGCACGCGCCTCGAATACCACGCCGGTCGTGGTACTGCGCTTCGAGGCCGATACTCAGGCGGCATTGACGCGAATCCAGAACGAATTCCGCTCGGCGCTGGGCGCGGTCTGGCCGGGCATCACTACCGGTTTCTGAGCCTGCGTCGGCGCCCAAGGGGCGCGCCTTCGCCCAAGGTCGCTGCAGGCGCCGTGTCGCTGGCGCCGACTCTTAGAGCTTGGTCTCGACCCAGGCTTGGACCGAAGCCAGTGCTGAAGGCAACGCTGCCGGATTCGTACCGCCGGCCTGCGCCATGTCGGGCCGGCCGCCGCCCTTGCCGCCCACCTGCTGGGCGACGAAGTTGACCAGTTCGCCGGCCTTGAGCTTGCCCGTCAGGTCGGCGGTGACGCCGGCGATCAGGCTCACCTTGCCCTCGCCGCTGCTGGCCAACACGATGGCGGCGCTCTTCAGCTTGTCCTTGAGCTTGTCCAGGGTCTCGCGTAAGGCCGTGGCATCGGCACCCGCCAGGTTCGCGGCGAGCACCTTGATACCCTTGACCTCGACCGCCTGATTGACCAGGTCGTCGCCCTGGGCCGACGCCAGTTTGCCCTTGAGCCCGGCGAGTTCGCGCTCGAGGCGGCGCACCTGGTCGAGCAAAGCGTTGAGGCGCCCCGGGACTTCGCTGCGGACCACCTTCAGCGTTCCCGCCACGCCACCCAGCGTGGTCTCCATGTTCTGCACATAGGCCAGCGCATTGTCGCCCGCCAGCGCTTCGATGCGCCGCACGCCGGCCGCAACCCCGCCCTCGGCGACGATGGTGAAGAAACCGATGTCCCCGGTGCGCGCAACGTGCGTGCCGCCGCAAAGTTCGCAGGAGGAACCGATGTCGAGCACGCGCACTTCATCGCCGTATTTTTCGCCGAACAGCATCATGGCGCCGGTTTTCTGCGCGTCTTCAATGTTCATGACGCGGGCCTGAACGGGTGCATTGGCCAGGATCTCCGCATTGACCAAACGTTCCACGCGACGGATTTGGTCGTTGCTCAGCGGCCCGGTGTGGGCGAAGTCGAAACGCGCCTTGTCGGGATCGACCTGCGATCCCTTCTGCTGCACGTGGGGGCCGAGCACCTCGCGCAGCGCCTTGTGCATCAGGTGCGTTGCCGAGTGGTGGCGGATGGTGCGCGCGCGCGCCTGGCTGTCCACTTTCGCCGTGACGCAATTGCCGACTTTCAGGGTGCCGGTGCGCACCACACCGTGGTGGCCGAAGACGCTGGCCTGGATCTTCTGCGTGTCTTCCACGGCAAAGATGCCGTGCGTCGAGCGCAGTTCGCCGACATCACCGACCTGTCCGCCGGATTCGGCATAGAAGGGCGTGTCGTCGAGCACCACCACGCCGATCTCGCCCTCGATCAGTTCATTGACGGGCGTGCCGTCCTTGTAGAGGGCGAGGATGTTGCCGCGCGCTTCGAGCGATTCATAGCCGTGGAAAGTCGTCGCCGGCCCGGCGTAGTCGAGGTTCGCCGCCATCTTGAACTTGCCGGCGGCGCGCGCCTGTTCCTTCTGTCGCGTCATCGCGGCGTCGAAGGCGGCGCTGTCCACGCTGATCTGCCGCTCGCGACAGATGTCCGCCGTCAGATCCAGCGGAAAGCCGTAGGTGTCGTGCAGTTTGAACGCGGTCTCGCCGTTGAAAACGGTGATGCCGGCTCTTTCCATCTGTTCCAGTTCGGCCTCGAGGATCGCCATGCCGTGCTCGATGGTGGCGAAGAAGCGGTCCTCCTCCTGCTTGAGCACCTCCATCACGCGCGTCTTGCCGCTGACCAGTTCCGGGAAGGCTTCGCCCATCTCGGCCACCAGGTCGGGCACCATCTTGTGGAAGAAGGCGCTGCGCGCACCGAGCTTCCAGCCGTGGCGGATGGCGCGGCGGATGATGCGGCGCAGGACATAGCCGCGCCCTTCGTTGCCCGGAATCACGCCGTCGCCGATGAGGAAGGAACAGGCGCGGATATGGTCGGCCAGCACGCGCAAGCTTGGGCTGTCCATGTCGGCCGCCGAGGTTTCCCTCGCGGCTGCCGCGATCAGCGCCTGGAACAAGTCGATTTCGTAATTGGCGTGGACGCCCTGAAGCACCGCAGAGACACGTTCCAGCCCCATGCCGGTGTCGACGCTCGGCTTGGGCAGCGGATGCATGACACCCGCCTCGTCGCGATTGAACTGCATGAAAACGTTGTTCCAGATCTCGATGTAGCGGTCTCCGTCCTGATCTTCGCTGCCCGGCGGGCCGCCCCAGATATGCTCGCCGTGGTCGTAAAAGATCTCGGTGCAGGGCCCGCAGGGACCGGTCTCGCCCATCATCCAGAAGTTGTCGGAGGCGTAGCGCGCACCCTTGTTGTCGCCGATGCGGATCACGCGTTCCGCCGGCACGCCGATCTCGTTGGTCCAGATGTCATAGGCCTCGTCGTCCTCGGCATACACCGTGACCCAGAGCTTGTCCGCCGGCAGCTTGAAGACATCGACCAGCAGCTCCCAGGCGTACTTGATGGCATCGCGCTTGAAATAGTCGCCGAAGCTGAAGTTGCCCAGCATCTCGAAGAAGGTGTGGTGGCGCGCCGTGTAGCCGACGTTTTCCAGGTCGTTGTGCTTGCCGCCGGCACGCACGCATTTCTGCGAACTCGCGGCACGGTTGTAGCTGCGCTTGTCGAATCCGAGAAACACGTCCTTGAACTGGTTCATCCCGGCGTTGGTAAACAGCAGCGTCGGATCCTCGTGCGGCACCAGCGAACTCGAGGCCACGACCTGGTGGCCTTTCGAGGCAAAAAAGTCGAGGAACTTCCGGCGGATTTCGGAGCTTTTCATGGCGGGGCGCAGCCTTTGACGCAAAACGCCGATTTTAAGCGATAAAAAAGCCCGCGCTGAGGCGGGCTTCTGTGGCTCGGGACCCGCTTACTTCTTCGCGGCCGGGGCATCCTTCTTGCCATCGTGATTGAGATCATGCTGGTGGTCATGCTTCTCTTGCTTGATCTTCTTGCTCTGCTTGTTCTGCGCCTGCTTCAACTTCTCGCGTTCCTTGGGCGTGACCTTGCCGTCGGCCTTGGCCTTGGCTTCCTTCTTTTCCACCTGCGCCTGGCCTTTATCCAGCTTGGCCGCTTCCTTGCCGGTCAATTGGCCCGACGCGACGCCCTGATCGATCCGCTGTTGCTGGTTGGCCTGGCGCTGGTCGACGCCGGGAGTGGCCGCCGGATTCTTCGCCGGTGCGGGCGCGGTCTGCGCCAGAACGGGCAGGGCAAAAGCGGCAAGGACAGCGACCAGCAGACTGGATGTGCGTTTCATTTATTGCTCCTCGTGTTTGCAATGGGACAGCCCCATGCGCCGAATAACGCGGGGGGTCATCCCGCGCTGACGATTGAAATGTAAGCGACTGTTAGCGACCATTACATCTCCGCTGAAGCCCAAAGATCGGGCCGGTCCGTAAACACGGCGCTGACGCCCATGGCGAACAGGCGCCCGGCGTCTTCACGGCGATTGACCGTGTAACAGGCAAGCGGAAGCCCGGCATCGCGCACCGCCTGCAGCGCATCGGTGGTCAGCGCGCATGCCGATGAGTGCAAAGCACGCGAGCCGGTTTCCATAATGCGGTCGCGCCAGTCAGCCGGGATCGCCTCGAACAGCATGGCGCGCGGCAGTTGAACGGCCTCGTCGGCGGCGGCACGCAGGGCGACGGACGAAAACGAGGACAACAAGATCTTCCCTGTCGCCGATGCCGCGTGACGGGCGACCACCTGCCCGGTCTCTGCCTCCAGGCCGGACGCCGGCTTGATTTCCACATTGGCCCACAAACCAAGGGCCGCGCACAAGCGCAGCGCCTCGTCGAGAGTCGGCACCGGCTCGGCGGCAAAGGCCGGGTGGTAGCGGCTGCCGGCATCGAGCCGGGCGAGTTGCGCCGAACTCATGTCTGCCGTGCGCCCGGCGTCTGTCGTGGTGCGTTCCAGCGTCTCGTCGTGCATCAGGACCGGCACACCATCGGCAGCGAGCATGGCGTCGAACTCGACGCCGCCGCAGCCGAGACGCGCCGCCAGGCGCAGGCCGGCCAGGGTATTTTCCGGAGCGAGGGCGCCGCCGCAGCGATGCGCAATGATGCGCGGATAGATCACTGCTTGCGAACCGGCGCCGCCTTGGCCGGAGGTGCGGCAGGTGCAATGGCTGCATTGGTCCGGCGCGCCGTGTTGTCGAGCGCCTCTTTTGCCGGCCGGTCAGTGGTCCACACGAACTCCACTTCTTCGCCCAGGAACTCATGCAGGCGATCGCGGACCGGTCCGTGCTTGGCCCGCGTACTGCCTTTGTGCGCCACCGAAAGGCGCTTTTCCGCGGCGTCGAGCAAGCTCTGCGGAGCGCCCGAGTCGCGCAGTCCCTTCACCGCCGCCGGAGTCATCGGCAGATAGCTGGTGGCCTTGACCCACTCGACCTGCACTTCGGGGCGCAGCATGAAGGCCATGAAGCGGGCCGCAAGTTTGTACTCCTCCTTCTTGTGTCCGGCCAGGATCCACAAGCCGGCGCCATCGGGCAGGACGTCGGCCGGCTTGGCGGCATACACGTCGTCGTAATGCGGCAAGGCCGCAATGCCGACATCGATTCCGGCGCGCCGGGCATCGGCATACAGCGACGATTCGCCCGTCAGCATCGCGCATTCGCCGCTGAGAAAGCGCCGGTTGCCTTCACGGCCGGGGCCGGAGTAATGAAAGTAGCGGCTCTTCTGCCAACTCGCCAGCAGCGCGAGATGCTTGACGTTGACCATGCTGTTGACCTGCACCTGGTCCGCCGTACCTGCCTTGCCGACCGTCCCCTCGCCGGCCTGCGATGACACGTTTTCGGCATGAATCCAGGCGAAACGCGTTGTGGTCAGGGGGCACTTGCTGCCTTTATCGTAGATCTGGCCCGCCACCTTCTGCAGTTCCCACCAGGTCTTCACCGGTTGGTCGGGATCAACCCCGGCCTTGCGAAAGACGCCACGATTGGTGAAAAGTACCGGCAGGGAAAGTCCTATCGGCAGCGCCTGGATGCGCCCGCCGGCGTCGTCCACCGCGTCGGCGACCTGCGGGTAAAAACCGGCGGCGTCGAGCTTCTGCCCGGCTTCGCGCATGACCTCGTGCAAGGGAAGAAAGCGCGGCCGGGTGCCAAAGAACTGCATGCTGTCATCGGGATCGAGCAGGGCGAGGTGCGGCAGCGCCTGCAGGTTTTCCAGGCCTCGCGAATCCTGCAGGAGCACCCGGCCCTTGCCCTTCTGTTCGTCGTTGAAGCGCAGTGCCAGCGTCGCCAGCATATCCAGTGCCTTGCCTTCGAGATCGTGGCGCAAGCTGATGTCCTGGGCCAGGACCGGGACCGCCACGCTGCATCCGAGCAAAACCAACAAAATCTTCTTCATGCGTCCGCCTCTATGCCGTTGCAGAATGGGTCAGTTTATACGCGATCGGCGCCGCGCCGGATGCACTGCCACCGGATGGCGGTTTTACTGGAACCAGGACAATTGGCGGTCCCCCGTCAGGACCATGACCCGGGCAGGAAGCCGCGCATCAGCGAAAGCTGTTTCGTCGTGGCGGTTCGGCGAAAAACTCCTTCATCATGAACGCTTCGAGCCCCTCGTTGTCCTCCACGCGCGCCGACAGGGTCACCACGCGGTCGAGCCGCTGCGATTCCCAGTTGAAATCGCCTTTGTAATATTTGCGGATCAGGTCGATCATCCTGCGCACGATGGCAATTTCTATGCTGCTGTTGGTCCCGATTTCGACCTGGATGAATTCGCGCCGGGAATTGCTTGAATCGGAGGTCCAGCCGCGGAAGGAAAAAGATGCGCGCCGCGATTCGATGCTGATGATCTGGAATATGCCGCTGGTCCCCACCGCCAGGTTCCGTTTGACGTTGGCCATCCGGATTTCATCCTCCGACGGCTCGCGCTCCGCGGACGGTGGCCCCGCTGCCGGCTGGTCCCTGCCGGACTGCCCCTCGGCCGCCCGGCGGCGCGCTCTTGCAGCGTCGACAAAGGACTGCATGTCTGTCGGCGCCGCAGGTGCCGGCGACGGCGGAACCGCCGGCATTACCGGCTCGACCGGCCTGGAAAGCTTGCTGTCGCTCGGCTTGTTCAGCGCAATGACCGGCGCCGCCGAAGCCTTCGGGCGACGCGCTGCCGGTGCCGGCTGAGTCTCCGGAACGACGGCCGGGGAGCTTGGCGCACTCTGCGACGACGCGGACGGCCGCAAGTTGACGACCAGTGAATTGCGGTTGGTTTCGGATGGATCGCCGCTGCCCACGCGCTGCTGGGGAACGACAAACAGCACCAGCAAATGCACGACAAGCGACCCGATAAAGGCATACAGCGTGCTGCGGCGAACACGCCAATGCAGGTAAGGATCATGCAGCGGCGGATCTTCCCAGGCGAATTTCTTCTGGCTGACCTTCGAGTCCATCGTCATGATGTCACATCGTCAGTCGGCGCAAGCAACGCGGCATTGCGGGCGGATCGTTTGTGTGGGAACACCAACATTTGCGTGAAATAACTCGTTCGAAGCGACGGGTGATAGTCGAGCGCAGCGAGCTAACCAGAAGCCTCCCCGTGAGGGGAGGATGGGAGGGGCGGGCCCTTATTCGCTTTTCGCGTGTTTCATCATCGGGGGCGCTGCGCGCTGCTGCATGAAAGTGAGGCCGGATTCGGAACCGGTCGGAAAGTTTCGGAGAAATCCACGACCAGACCAGAATGCAAAAAGCAGTTAGTGATCACTTCACTAACTGCCCTGTCGTTTTATGGCGCGCCCGGAGAGATTCGAACTCCCTACCCCTTGGTTCGTAGCCAAGTACTCTATCCAGATGAGCTACGGGCGCTTGCGAGGGCGGAATTATACCCAAGAATCAGGTGAAGACAAGATCGGAGCGGCCCCGGGACGACAAGACGACCGCTGCAGCAAATCATTTTTTTTGTGATGCGCGGATTCGCCGCGCCAGGTCCCTGGCTTGCTCCGCCGATACCTCGTCCAGGGTCTTGTCCTTGAGCAGCAGCCAGAGCAGCCCGCCGTTTATGACGACCAGAACGACCTCGATATACAGGATCGACGTCACCAGTTGGCGCTGGGAATTGTCGCCAAACAGGAAATAGAAGCCTTCGAAGGTAGGCAGTGCGGCTTTGGTGATGGCCGAGAAATACTCGAAAGGCGGGAACAGGAGTATCAGCACCAGATTGACCGCCATCAGGCCCAGCACGATTCTTTGCCGCCGGTTGCCGCCAGGTCTGCGCTTTGCCTGCAGCGGCGGATCGCGCAGCAGCAACATGGCGATGCCGGCGTTGATGACCACCACGATGAGCTCGAGCGCGAGAAAATTCGCGTTGATCACGCGGTTCGGGTGGGCACCGAATGCGAAGTAGAAGCCGTCGAAGGTGGGAATGTTGTCCCGTTGCAGCGAAACGTAATCGTAGGGCGGAAAAAACATGAGCAGCGCCAGGTTGACGACTGCTACAGCCAGCGCGATCCGTTGGGCATTATTCATGACGGGAGACCATTGCGGAAACTGCAGCGTCCACTCACAACGCGAACCGGCCGCGTTGACCGTCGGCCCGGGCAGGATCCTAGTTTCAATAAATGGTGGGGTGAGCGCTACACAATAACCAACGCAAACCGCTGTGCCGCAAGGATCTTCAATTTTGTCATTTCTAAAGTACCCCCAAAACTACCCCGCCGGAACAAGGCTGCCCTTGAAAAGAACTTCACCGCTCACCAA
>CAIZKA010000290.1 GCA_903933395.1 uncultured beta proteobacterium
GGACTCGCCATCGCCGTCGGCGGCTATCTCGCCTCGCGCGGGATCCCCGTCGCCGTGCCACCGGCGCCGACTCTTGTCATCAGCGCCAATCCGCTGACCGAGACCTGGCGCAACATCAACTTCGCCCGCGAAAACCAGGCAGTGTTCCTCTCCATCATGGGCATCTCCTGGTTCTGGCTGTTCGGCGCGCTTTTCCTCGCCCAGTTCCCGGCGTATACGAAGAACGTGCTCGGCGGCAGCGAGACGGCGGTGACGTTGCTGCTGGCGACCTTCACCTTCGGCATCGGCGCCGGCTCCCTGTTCTGCGAAAAGCTCTCGGCGAAGCGCATCGAGCTGGGCCTGGTGCCGCTGGGTTCGATCGGCCTGACGCTGTTCGCGCTCGACCTCGCCATCGCCTCGCCCGCCGTGCCCTCGCCCTCGCCGCTGGGCGCGATCGGCCTGCTCGCCTACGACCAGACCTGGCGCGTGCTGCTCGACCTGGCGATGCTCGGCATCTTCGGCGGCTTCTTCATCGTGCCGCTGTATGCCCTGGTGCAGCAACGCTCCAATCCCGCGCACGGCGCGCGCATCATCGCCGCCAACAACATCATGAACGCGCTGTTCATGGTGGTCGGCTCGCTGGCCGCCGCGGGCATGCTCGCCGCGGGGCTCACCATCCCGATGCTGTTCGCCGTCGCGGCGGTCTGCAACGCGGCGGTGGCGCTGTTCATCTACGGTCTGGTGCCGGAGTTCCTGCTGCGCTTCATCGTCTGGATGCTGATCCGCACGGTGTACCGGCTGCGCGTGGAAAGCCTCGAGCGGGTGCCGGAGGAAGGCCCGGCGGTGATCATCTGCAACCATGTCAGCTTCGTCGACCCGCTGGTGATCATGGCGGCCTGCCCGCGTCCGATCCGCTTCGTCATGGACCACCACATCTTCCGGTGGCCGGTGATGAACTTCGTCTTCCGCAGCAGCAAGGCGATCCCGATCGCTCCCGCCAAGGAAGACCCGGCAATGATGGAAAGGGCCTTCGAGGAAGTCGGCAAGGCGCTCGACGCCGGCGACCTGGTCGGCATCTTTCCCGAGGGCAGGATCACCGCCGACGGCAACATCAATCCCTTCCGTCCCGGCATCGCCCGGATACTGGCGCGCAACCCGGTGCCCGTGGTGCCGATGGCGCTGCGCGGCCTTTGGGGCAGCTTCTTCTCGCGCAAGCATGGCCCGGCGATGACGCGGCCCTTCCGCCGCGGCGTGTTTTCGCGCATCGAACTGGTGGCAGGTGCTGCCGTGGCACCGGCCGAGGCCTTGCCGGAACGGCTGCAGGCCGATGTCGCCGCACTGCGCGGCAATCTCGCCTGATTATCGCCGTCGCGTCAGCGCCGACTCTCAGGTTCCGGCAACTCCGGCACCGTGCGCCTGCTGGTCGGCGTGGTAGCTGGAACGCACCAGCGGCGCCGAAGCGGCATGCGTGAAACCCATGGCCGTGGCTTCGCGCGCATACATGGCGAAGATGTCGGGATGGACGTAGCGCAGCACCGGCAGGTGGTGGCCGGAGGGCGCAAGGTACTGGCCGATGGTCAGCATCTCGACGTCGTGCGCCCGCAGGTCGCGCAGGGTTTCCAGGAGCTCGTCGTCGGTTTCGCCGAGGCCGACCATCAGGCCTGATTTGGTCGGCACGCCCGGCACCCGCGCCCGGAAGGCCTTCAGCAGCTCCAGCGAATTCGCATAGTCGGCGCCGGGGCGCGCCTGCTTGTAGAGGCGCGGCACGGTTTCCATGTTGTGGTTCATCACGTCGGGCGGCGTGGCGGCAAGGATGTCGAGCGCGATGTCGAGCCGCCCGCGAAAGTCCGGCACCAGCACCTCGATCTTGGTTTCCGGCGAATACTCGCGCACCTTGGCGATGCAGTCGGCGAAGTGCTGGGCGCCGCCGTCGCGCAGGTCGTCGCGGTCGACGCTGGTGATGACGACGTACTTGAGCTTCATCGCGGCGATGGTGCGCGCGAGCTTTTCCGGTTCTTCCGCGTCCGGCGGCAGCGGCTTGCCGTGGCCGACGTCGCAGAAGGGGCAGCGCCGGGTGCACAGGTCGCCGAGGATCATGAAGGTGGCGGTGCCGTTGCCGAAGCATTCGCCGATGTTGGGGCAGGTGGCTTCCTCGCACACCGTATGCAGTTTGTGTTCACGCAGGATCTGCTTGATTTCGCCGAAGCGGCCCGCACTGCTGCCAGCCTTGACGCGGATCCAGTCGGGTTTCTTGAGCGTGGTCTCCGCCGGCACCACCTTGATCGGGATGCGGGCGGTTTTGGCTTCGCCTTTTTGCTTGGTCGTCATGTGTTTTTTTCTTCCAGTTGCCGGGCCAGTTGTGCGGCCAGCGCTTTGCCTACTATCGCCGTTTCATCGCCGCCGCGCCATTGTGGCAAATACGCACGCAACTGGGTGACCACCATGCCCTCGTAGCCGCAAGGGTTGATCGCGTCGTAGGGTGAGAGATCCATGTCGACGTTCAGCGAAACGCCGTGGTAGCTGCAACTGTGCTTGATGCGCAGGCCGAGCGCGGCGATCTTGGCGTTTCCCACATAGACGCCGGGAGCGCCCGCCAGGCGCTGCGCAGTCACGCCGTAGCCGGCCAGCAGGTCGATCACCGCCTGCTCGATGCGATTGACCAGGCCGCGCACCGTGATCTCGCGCCGGCGCAGGTCGAGCAGCAGATAAACCACGACCTGGCCGGGGCCGTGGTAGGTGATCTGGCCGCCGCGGTCGATTTGCACTACGGGGATGCCGATGTCCCTGAGCAAGTGTTCGGGCTTGCCCGACAAGCCTTGCGTAAATACCGGCGGATGCTCGCAGAGCCAGAGTTCGTCGGGCGTGCCGGCGTCGCGCGTCGCGGTGAATTCCTGCATCGCGGCGAAGGTCGGCGCGTAGTCGACGCGGCCGAGATTGCGCATGATGGGAGCGCTCACAACCTCACCTCCGAACTGCTGTTGCGACTCGACAGGCCTTCCTGTCGGCTCACGGTGCCGCTCGCTTGGCACGCATCCCCGCTGCGCGGGGCCCCTGCTACGCCGCTCACAGCACTACCTTCACCATCGGATGCGACGTCAATTCCCGATACAGCTCGTCGAGCTGAACTTGCGAGACGGCACGTACCGTGCAGGTCAGCGACATATAGTTGCCGGCCTTGGAGGGCCGCATCTCGATCGATGCGGCATCGAAGTCGGGCGCATGCCTTGCCACGATCGCAGCAATGGTTTGCGCAAAATCAGCCTGGTTTGCGCCCATGATCTTGAGCGGAAAGTCGCAGGGAAATTCGAGCAGGCTTTCCGCCGCCATCACTTGCCCCGCATCACCGTGGCCTTGAACGCCTGATACCAGGCGTACATCTGTGCGAACTTCGGTCCCGGCGTACCGTCACCGCCGACTCTTACTCCGTCGAGGAGAACGATAGGAAGCACTTCCTTGGTCGACGAGCACATCCAGAGTTCGTCGGCGGCGCGCGTCTCGGCCTCGGTGATGTCGCGCACTTCATGCGGCAGACCATGTTGTGCGGCGAGTTCCAGCACGACGTCGTAGGTGATGCCGGGCAGCATCAGGTGGTTCTTGATCGGTGCCAGCAGCACGCCGTTTTTCACCACGAAGATGGATGACGCGGAACCCTCGGTGAGGAAGCCGTCGCGGAACAGCACGGTCTCGACGCAGCCGGCAGCCACCGCCATCTGGCGCAGCAGGCAGTTGGCCAGCAGCGACGTGGTCTTGAGGTCGCAGCGCAGCCAGCGGATGTCGGCGGCGGAAACCGCGGCGATGCCCTGTTCGCGCTGGCTTTGCGGCGGCGTGGTCATCGGCTCGGCGAGGATCACCGAGGTCGGCCACACTTCTTTCGGGAAGGCGTGGTTGCGCACCGCCATCGGTCCGCGCGTGACCTGGATGTAGATCGACTGGTCTTCCCACCCGGCTTCCTGCGCCAGTTGCCTGACGAAGCCGACCCACTCGTCGAGGCGATATGGATTGACAAGCTGGATTCCGTCGAGGCTTTGCTGCAATCGCGCCAGGTGCTGCTCGAGGCGGAAGGGCTGCCGCGAGTACACCGGGATCACCTCATACACGCCGTCGCCGAAGAGGAAGCCGCGGTCCATGACGGAAACCCTGGCATCTCCCGCCGCCAGCCACTCGCCATTGAGGAAGACCGGAGCCGTCACTGGAAGAACAGCCGGATGTCGTCCCACAGGCGGCCGAGGAAGCCGGCCACGGGAACCGCGCTCTGCGCGACGACGGGATACTCGCCCCAGGGCTGGCCGCCGACAGCGAGCTTCAGCGTCCCGATCGGGCTGCCGGCGGCGATGGGCGCAATCAGGGGCTGCTTGCTGACCAGCTGCGCGGTGACCTTGTCGGCCATGCCGCGCGGCACCGAAACCACGAAGTCCTCCGTGAAGCCGGCGCCGATCAGATTCTGCTCGCCCCTGAAAACCCTGAGCTGCGAGATGGCCTGGCCCTTGTCGTAGACCTTCACCGCCTCGAACGCGTTGTAGCCCCAGTTGAGCAGGGCCAGCGAATCGCGGGCGCGGGCTTCTTCCGAGGCGGTGCCGAGCACCACCGAAATCAGCCGCCGCGGGCCGCGCTTTGCGGTGGCGATCAGGCAATAGCCGGCGGCACTGGAATGCCCCGTCTTGAGGCCGTCCACGGTCGGGTCGGCCCACAGCAAGCGGTTGCGGTTGTGCTGGCGGATGCCGTTGTAGGTGTACTCCTTCATGGCATGCAGGGCATGGGCTTCGGGATGGTCGCGGATCAGCGCCGCCGCGAGCTTGGCAAGGTCGCGCGCCGTCGAGTAGTGATTCGGCGCCGGCCCTTCGAAGTAGCCGCTGGCATTGAGGAAATGGGTGTCCTTGAGGCCGAGGCGCTGTGCCGTGCGGTTCATCATCGCGGCGAAGGCGTCCTCGCTGCCGCCGATGGCTTCGGCCAGCGCCACCGAGGCATCGTTGCCGGACTGGATCACCATGCCCTTGAACAGGTCGTCGACCGACACACCCTGGTTGACCGGCACGAAACTGCGCGAACCCTGGGTGCGCCAGGCGCGCTCGGACACCGTGACCGGCTGCTGCAGGGAGATCGTCTTCTGCGCCAGCGCGTCGGCCACCAGGTAGGTGGTCATGACCTTGGTCAGGGAGGCCGGCTCCAGCCGCGTATCGGCATCCTGCGCGGCCAGCACCTGGCCGGTCGCGTAATCCATCAGCAGCCAGGCGCGGGCGCCGACCGCGGGTACCGGGATCGTCGCCGGCAGCGGCTGCGCATGACTGGCGCCAAGCTGCAGCAGGGTGAAAACAAGGACAAGAAATCGCATTGAAGAATCGCAGGGAAAAGGGAATGGAATTATAGTCGGCCGCCGATGCACGGCCCGGGAGAACTAGCGCTGCACGACCACCGGCGCTATGCCGAAACTCTCGCGCAGGCGCACGCCGGCGAGCTGTGCTGCGGCGGCGTCTGGCCAGGGACCGAGTTGGACGCGGTACAGGGTGCCGGTCGAATGCACCACCAGCTTGGGCGACAGGTCGCCCAGTTCGCGCGCCAGCCTGCTGCGCAATGCCTCGGCATTGTCGCGGTTGCCGAATGCGCCCAGCTGCAGGAAGTGCCCGCGCGCATCCTGCACCTGCGGCAGCGGCGGCTCGGGTTCCACCGCCGCCAGCTTGGCGATCGGATCTTCCCCGTCCTCGCGGCGCGGCGCCGGCACGGAAGCCGGCGCTTGCGCGACGGCGGGCGACTGGCCCGGGAGGACGCTCTCGACCACGACCAGCGTGCTGCCGCGGTCGACGTAGCCGAGCTTGTACGCCGCCGTCCAGGAAAGATCGATCTCGCGCCCGGCATGGAAGGGGCCGCGATCGTTGATGCGGACCACTACCGACCTGCCGTTGGCCGGATTGGTCACCCGGACGTAGGACGGGATGGGCAGGATAGGATGCGCCGCGGTCATCGCATACATGTCGTAAGTCTCGCCGCTGGAGGTCTTCTGGCCATGATAGCGGCGCCCGTACCAGGAACCGGTGCCGCTCGCCTTGTAGGACTTCGGTTCGCGCAGCGGCACGTAGTCGCGGCCAAGCGCGGAGTAGGGGTTGTTGGCGAAGCGGTGCAGCGGCTCGACGCGCGGCACCGCATCGGGAATCGTGTCCGGATCGATGGCCGGTCCGTCGCCGGGTCCGTCGTCCTTGTAGCCGCCGCCGAACTTCACCGACGGCACGGGCTTCTTCGCCACAACCGCAGGAGTCGGCGCCGGCGGTACGGCGGCGGGCGGCGTCTCGCCGCGCTCGGCCACGGGACGCGGCGCCTGCGTGCCGCAGGCGGCGAGCACGACCGGCAGAAGCAGAAACGAAAAACGGAACCAAAGAGCCACAGAGGACACAGAGAGCACAGAGAAAGGCAATAGGAGCTTTTCCTCTGTGTGCTCTGTGTCCTCTGTGGCTAAAAGGTTTCTGCTGCTCACTTCTGCACCAGCATGCGGTTGCCGTGGATCGACATGAGGATGCCGATGCCGCTGAACAGGGTCACCAGCGCGGTGCCGCCGTAACTGATCAGCGGCAGCGGCACGCCGACCACGGGCAGGATGCCGGAGACCATGCCCATATTGACGAAGGCATAGGTGAAGAAAATCATGGTGACGGCACCGGCCAGCAGGCGCGAAAACAGCGTCGCCGCATTGGCGGCGATCATCAGGCCGCGAACGATCAGCGCCGCGTAAAGCAGGAGCAGCAGCAGGTTGCCGAACAGGCCGAATTCCTCCGAAAACACCGCGAAGATGAAATCGGTATGCCGTTCCGGGATGAACTCGAGCTGCGCCTGGGTGCCGGCGCGCCAGCCCTTGCCGAAGATGCCGCCGGAACCGATGGCGATGGTGGACTGGATGATGTGGAAGCCCTTGCCCAGCGGATCCCGCTCCGGGTCGAAGAGCGTGATGATGCGGTTCCTCTGGTAGTCGTGTAGCAGGTTCCAGGCGAAGGGCGCGGCGGCGACGCCGGCGACGGCCATGCCGACCATGATCTTCCACGACAACCCGGCGAAGAAGATCACGTAGAAGCCGGCGGCCAGCACCAGGATGGCCGTACCCAGGTCGGGCTGGCGGGCGATCAGGCCGATGGGCAGCAGCAGCAGGACGGCGGCAATGCCATAGTCGCGCAGGCGCGGCATGGCTTCGCGCTTCTGGAAGAACCAGGCGAGCAGGAGCGGCATCGCGATCTTCATCAGCTCGGACGGCTGCGCGCGCATGAAGCCGAGGTTGAGCCAGCGCCGAGCCCCCTTGGAAACGTCACCGAAAAGGGCGACGGCGATCAGCAGCAGCAGGCCGGCGACATAGATCGGCACGGCCAGATGCATCAGGCGCTGCGGCGGAATCTGCGCCAGGATGCGCATCACCACCAGGGCGACCGTCATGTTGATCAACTGCGCGTTGATCCGCTCGGGCGAGGCGCTGGCCATGATGCCGACGGCCAGCAGCAGGAGCAGGCCAGCGATCAGCAGCAGCGGGCCGTCGAGCGGGGCGACCAGCTTGTGCCACCAGTCGCGCAAAGTGGCAAGGCCGATGCCTGGATTCATTCGTCATCCCTCTCTACAGCGGCCTCGTCCGGCAGCGCCGGCGCCTTGGGTTTCTTGCCGAGCAGATAGTAGTCGAGCACCTGGCGCGCGATCGGCGCCGCGGCCTGAGCTCCGAAGCCGCCGTTCTCGACCAGCACGGCCAGCGCGATGGTCGGCTTGTCGGCCGGAGCGTAGGCGATGAACAAGGCGTGGTCGCGCAGGTGGGCCGCCATGGTCTCGGTCTTGTGCTCGGCACCCTTATAGGAGAATACCTGCGCAGTACCGGTCTTGCCGGCGGACACA
>CAIZKA010000291.1 GCA_903933395.1 uncultured beta proteobacterium
ACGGAAACGTTTCCCCCGATCAGCGGTCCCGGGCGCCCCCTGCGGATGTACCCGGTCGACAGCCCGCGCGCCAAAGCGCGCATCATCGTCGTCGCGCTGTTCGCCGACGGCCGCGTCGATGCCGTCGAGTTGAGCAGCCTGGCGCGGCGCGGCGTCTTCGCGGAGCTGGGCCTGACCGGCGAGGACTTCTTCCAGGTACTCTATGATTTCTGCGCGGACGCCGCCGGATTGCCCGAGGGCCGCGGCAACTACCTGATGTCGCCGGCGCTTCTGGAAACCATGTTCGACGAGGTAAGCGATACCGGAGAACGCCAGAAACTGGTGCGCCTGATCTTCGACGTGATCCGCAGCGACGGGCATCTGGCCGAAGGCGAGGCCCGCCTGTTCTGGAAAGCGCTCGACTCCTGGCGCCTGCGGCTGGACGACGGCATCGAATTCCGCCCGCGCGCCGCGGCCGAAAGGCAACGAGGGCAGGTGCGGATACGCAGCGGCCTGTCTTGACGACCCGCAAGCGGCCGGCGCTGCGCGGGATCAGCGCCCTTCACGGGCGGATCAGGCAGCGGCGCTCTTCCGCAGCCGGTGGTTCGAACCACTCAAGCTGCCTGTCGAGTATCGCCACCGTCGCTTCGGACGCGTCGCCGCTGCGCGCCAGCAGGCGGCGGCGCAATTCTTCCGGCGGCGCTTCGGTGGCGAGGATGGCGAAGGCGATCCCGAGCTCCGCCGCCAGCGCCGCAAAGCTGTCGCGCTCGGCGCGCTTGAGGAAGGCGGCATCGACGATGACCGGCCAGCCGGCAAGGAGCAGTTGGCGCGCCAGCGCCAGCAGCCGGGCATAGGTGCGCTCCGTGGCATCCGCCGTGTAGATGCCGCCGTCCGGCGCCGAGTGGCTGTTGTCATGCGGCGCCAACCCGAACAGGCGCTTGCGCTCGACGTCGGAGCGCAGGCGCACGATGCTGCCCGCGCCGTGCAGGCTCTCATCGAGCAGCCGCGCCGAACTCGCGGTGGTCTTGCCCGACCCGGACAGGCCGCAGGTGATTACGAGAGTCGGCGCTGATGGTACGGCGATCCGCCATGCCAGATCCAGGTAGCCATGCGCCGCGTCGAGTTCGCCGCGGGCGGCTTCCGGTTCTTCCTGTCGGGCGCGCAAGGCCGCGATCTTGGCGCGCACCACGGCGCGGTACACGGCGTAGAAGCGCAGCACCCCCAGCGCGTCGAAGTCGCCGCCGGCCTCCAGCCAGGCATTCAGAAACCATCCGGCAAGGCCGGGCCGGCCGTGATCGAGCAGGTCGATCCAGACGAAGGCGATCTCGCTGGCCGGATCGTTCCAGCGGAAATCCTCGTTGAATTCGATGCAGTCGAAGGCCGTGACGCGGCTGTCGATCAGCGCCAGGTTGCCCAAGTGGAGGTCGCCGTGTCCCTCACGGATGAAGCCGCCGGCCTTGCGCGCGGCGAACTCGCCGGCGCGCAGGGCGAATTCGGCTTCCGTCCAGCTCGCCAGCGCTTCGACGGACCCCTGTAAGGCAGAAGGCAGAAGCTGGCGCAGCTCGACAAAGTTTTCGCGGGCTGCGGCGAGCAACTGCTCCGGCGTACCGAAGCGCGTTCCGGGTCCGGCAACGGCGGCGGCCTGCTGGAAGGCGCAGAGTGTGGTGGCCAGCTGGGCCAGATGCGCAGGCTGCAATTCGCCGCGCGCCGCCATGTGATCGAGTCGACCGCTCTCATCGAAGCGCCGCATGCGTACCGCCCATTCGATCGCCGGCAGCTCGCCGAACTTCGGCCGCTGCGGGCTGCCGCCGATCGGCACCACGTCGAGATACAGGTCGGGTGCGAGGCGGCGATTCAGTGCCAGCTCGGCGCGGCAGCACGCCTCGCGC
>CAIZKA010000292.1 GCA_903933395.1 uncultured beta proteobacterium
AATGTGCTGCCAGATTTTCGAGAAACAGCAATTGATTCAAGGGATGGCGCGCACTGCGACGGAACTGGCCGATTTCCCGCCAGGCGGCGAGCAAGGCCCTGGGATTGAGGCTTTGGACGCCTTTCGGACGCGGCCATCCGCCGTGGTAGCGAAGTTCCCCGGTCATGCGCTCTTGCGCCAGATCGAACAGCCAGCGCTGGACTCCTTCGACCAGGTTTTCCATTCGAAACAGGCCGTCACTCTTGAGCAGGCCATCCCATCTGGCGGCGAGCGCGAACGGGTCTGCCGGAGGAGAGATCAGCGAATCGATCAATGCGTCGATTGGCGCCAATTGCCCCTGATCTTTCCATTGCTCAACGCGCATTGGGGCTCCGCCGGCCAAGTCAAGATAGCGCTTGGCCTGCTTTTCAAGCCCGGCACCACGCAGCCAGTCAGCCGCCGCGGTTCCGTCCGGGGAAGCAAAAGCTATTACCCGGCAGCGGCTTCGAAGCGTCGGTAAGAGTGTTTTTGATCGCGTTGAAACCATTATAAAATATACATTTGCTGGCGGTTCTTCAAGTATCTTAAGAAGTGCGTTTGCGGCGGCCGGGTTGAGTGCGGCGGCATCCGTCACCAGGACCACGCGATTGCCATTGCGGTAACTGCCGACGTAAATGAAGCTCTCGAGGTCACGAATCTGGTCGATGCGGATATTTGTGGCACCGCGCTTTTTGCCCTTTTCAGCACTTGCTTCCTCGGCACCTGGTTCAGCTTCGCCGTCGCCGTCCGGAGCAACGCGCCGAAAGTCGGGATGATTGCCGGCATCCATCCAGCGGCAAGCATCGCACTCGCCGCAGGCTCTTAAGTGGGACGCATGTGCTTCGCAGAGCAGCAGCGCGGCAATCTCCTCGGCGAAAGCAGCCTTGCCGACACCGCTCGGACCGACCAGAAGCATGGCGTGGGGAATGCGGGTGAGCCCCTGCCCGAGCAGCTGCTCCTTTATCTTTTCATTCCAATTTATATTCTTATTATCAGATTGTTGCAATTATATTCTCAAGTAGTTTATTAATATTGTCCGGGGTCTGTGTCGCGTCGATAAGGCGTACCCGGCCGGGGTTTTCGGCAGCAATGCGCAAGTAAGCAGCACGTACTTTTTCAAAAAACGCCGCCTGCTCCTGCTCAAAACGATCCGGATTGGCCGTTGCGGCATGGAGGCGTCGTTGGGCAATTTCCACCGGGGCATCGAAAAGCAGAGTCAGGTCCGGCTGCAGGTCGCCCAGGACCCATTGGGCCAGAGCTTCAAGCTTTTTCCAGTCAAGGCCGCGCCCTCCTCCCTGATAGGCAAACGAGGCGTCGACGAAGCGATCGCAGACGACCCACTCGCCACGCGCCAGTGCCGGTGCTATGACCTGCGCGACATGTTCCCTCCGGGCGGCAAACATGAGCAAGGCCTCGGTTTCCAGATGCATGGCATCGGACAGCAAAAGGGTGCGAAGTTTCTCCCCCAGCGCGGTCCCGCCAGGTTCGCGGGTGGCAACCACGACATGTCCCTGCCGACGCAGGTAATCGACCATCCACGCATGCTGGGTGCTTTTCCCGGCGCCATCAATGCCTTCGAAACTGATGAAGCGGCCACGCGTCATTTCGACTAGCGCTTCTGGAACTTGGCGACGGCGCTATTGTGTTCGTCCAGGGTGGCCGAAAACTCGCTTGATCCGTCGCCGCGCGCGACGAAGTAAAGCATATCGCTCGGTGGCGGCTTTGCCGCCGCCTGCAACGAGGCCAGGCCAGGCATGGCAATCGGCGTGGGCGGCAAACCGGGTCGCGTGTAGGTATTCCACGGCGTATCGGTTTGCAAATCGACCTTGCGCAGGTTGCCGTCGAAGCGCTCGCCCATGCCGTAAATCACGGTCGGATCGGTCTGCAGCAGCATTCCGCGGCGCAGCCGATTGACGAAAACGGCGGCAACCTGCGGCCGGTCTGCGGGCAAGCCGGTTTCCTTTTCCACGATCGATGCCAGGATCAGCAGTTCGTAGGGTGTTTTGACCGGCAAGGTGCTTTCGCGCTTTTCCCATGCGGCGGCCAGTTTCGGCTGCATCGCCTTGTAGGCGCGGCGCAAGACGTCGAGATCGCTGCTGCCCTTGTTGAATAGATAGGTATCGGGGAAAAACAAGCCTTCGGGCTGGGCTTCCTTGGCGCCGACGATCATGAGTATTTTCGCGTCGCTCAGCTTCTGCGATTCGTGGGTGAGATCGGGATGTTCGTTGAGCATCGCACGCAACTGGCGAAACGTTTTGCCTTCCACCAGAACCAGTTCGCCCTGCGTGACGTCACCCCGGGTCAATTTGTCGAGCAGCGCCAGAGCCGTGAGGCCTTGTTCCACCTCGTAGCTGCCGGCCTTGATTTTCGATGAGCGCCCCATGACGCGACCGAGCATTTCCAGTTGCCAGGCGGGGATATCGATGCCTGCCGCCTCGATAACCTGTGCCGCCGAGCGCAGACTGGCCCCAGCCGGTATCGAGAACATGGTCGGGTCGGTGCGCATGGGCAAATGCCGCGTGGTAAACCAGCTGACGCCCACTATGGCGGCTACAAATGCGAGAATCAGCACCAACAGGACAAGTTTGAATGTGCGCATGATGTCTTGAATAAAACGGGATCGGCGCAATCTGCACCTCGCCCGCGATAATAGCATTACCACCCCCACAACCCGGATGCATGACATGACCCAAGAATGGAATTCCTTCCTTGCTGCCCAAGGATTGGCGGCGGATGGCAGCAGCTTTGGCGACGCGCCCGGCGAACTCGCGACGGCACGCGACGGAAACGTTTTTGCGCCCTTGACCGATCAGGGAATCATTCGCGCCAGCGGGGTCGATGCTGCCGGATTTCTGCACAACCTGCTGACGAACGATATCAACGGCATTGGCCCCGGCGGCGCCAGCTTCGCCGGGCTATGTACGGCCAAGGGACGCCTCATGGCGCTGCTGCTCGTCTGGCGCGACGGTGATGATTTCCTGCTGATGCTGCCGCGCGAAATCCTGCCTGTGATCCTGAAAAAACTGTCCATGTACGTGCTGCGCTCCAAGGTAAAGGTGACGGACGCAAGCACGGAGCGGGCATTGATCGGTTACCACTCCGCGGTTCTTCCCCCGACGGCCGCCGCCGGCCTGCCACGATTCGGCGTCGCCGCAATCGATGGCGGACAGGTGGTCAGACTCGATGACACGCGCTGGCTGCTGGCGCTGGATCCGGGCGCAGCGGCGTCCAACTGGCAGCAACTTGCGGCATCGGCCCGGCCGGTCGGCCTGGCTGCATGGCAGTGGCTGGAAATCGCGGCCGGGCAACCGCGTGTGGTTGCGGCCACTCAGGAAGCTTTCGTGCCGCAGATGCTGAACATGGAACTGCCTGCCGTGGCAGGAATAAGTTTCAGCAAGGGCTGCTATCCGGGCCAGGAAATCGTTGCCCGCACGCAGTACCTGGGCAAGGTCAAGCGGCGCACCTACCGCGCCCGGCTTGTGACCGCGCCAACTCCCGGCACTTACGTCTATGCGCCGGAAACCGGCGACCAGCATTGCGGAACGATTGTCAGCGCGGCGCCCTCCCCCGCCGGCGGCCATGAATGCCTCGTCTGCGTGCAGATCGGCGCCGTGGAGGGGGGAGAGGTTCATCACGGCTCCCCGGCCGGCGAGCGCATGGAGTTTCTGCCCCTGCCCTACGAGATCGCCTGAGGCGAGGACGATGTGCCTGATTCTCGTCGCCTGGCGGGTTCATGCCGGCTACCCCCTGGTGGTGGCGGCCAATCGGGACGAATTTTTTGCCCGGCCGACGGCGCCGGCAGCCTTCTGGAAACACGCCCCGCAGGTGCTGGCCGGCCGCGATGTCGAAGCCGGCGGCACATGGATGGGCGCCACCCGCGACGGACGCTTCGCCGCCTTGACCAATTTTCGCGATCCGGCGCAGAACCGCAGCGGCGTGCCGTCGCGTGGAGAACTGGTGGCGGAGTTTCTGACCGGAACTGAAGCTCCGCAGGACTATCTCGAGCGCATTGCCGCGCGGGGCGGCGAATACAACGGCTACAACCTGCTGGCAGGCGACGGCGAAACCCTGTGGTGGTCATCGAACATGGGCGGCAAACCGCGGCCGCTTGAACCCGGCGTCTATGGGGTCTCCAATCATTTGCTCGATACGCCGTGGCCCAAAGTCGGCGCCGGCAAGACGGCGCTGGCACAAGCCCTCGACCGGCTGCCCGACGATCGGGCGCTGTTTGCCCTGCTCCACGACGATGGCATCCATGCCGATGAGCATCTGCCGCAAACCGGGATTCCGCTCGACTGGGAACGTCTGCTGTCATCCGCCTTCGTCAGGTCGCCGGAGTACGGCACGCGAGGTTCCACCGTGCTGTGCGTCGGCCGCGACGGATGGACCAGCTTTGATGAGCAGACGTGGCTCCCCGGGGCTATGCCCGGCCCGCGTTTGCGCTACAGATTTGTGTCGCCGGCCCGCAAAGCGGAATCCCCGGCGGTGTCCTAGCTGCGGGCGCCAGCCTATGGACTGATTGAGCGCACCATGGTCCGGTGCGGAATGCCGGCTTCCATGAATTCCGGTCCTTCCTCTACAAAGCCGAAACGGCGGTAGAAACCGGTGGCCTGCGTTTGTGCGTGCAAGGCCAGATGCCGCAGGTCCCTGCGGGCCGCCTCCTCCAGCAGTCCTTCCAGCAGGGCCCTGCCGACGCCCTTGCCGCGCCAGTCCGCCAGCACCGCCATGCGGCCGATGTGGCCGGGCTTGCCGCCGGTCAGCAGGCGCCCGGTGCCGATCGCGCCGCCATCCGCATCGCGTGCAACGAGGTGCCGGCACACCGCGTCATGTTCGTCCCATTCAAGCTCACGCGGCACCTTCTGCTCGGTGACGAAGACCGCATCGCGCACCTGGCGGGCTGGTGCCGAGAGTTCATCCCAGGAACCGGCCTCGACGCCGAATTCAACGATCTCGACCGGCGTCCGCAGCGGAACCAGGTCGAACAATTCGATGATGTCGCTGTTCCTCATGCGCACGCAACCGATCGATCCCGGCGTACCCATGGGCACCGCATCGGGCGACCCGTGCAGATAGATGTAGCGGCGCATCGTGTCGACCTCGCCCAGTCGGTTGCGCCCCGGCTCCCTGCCCGACAGCCACAGGATACGGGTGAGGATCCAGTCGCGGCGGGGAAATTCTTCAGCCAGTTGCGGCGTCCATACTTCGCCTGTCGGACGGCGGCGCACGAAGACCGTATTCGCCGTCTCGCCGGCGCCGACTTTTGCCCTCACGATATGTCGCCCACGCGGCGTGCAAAAACTTCCGCTCTGTTCCCCCGCCCCGTTCTTCGCCGTCGAGACGCTGTAGCGGCGCAGCAGCGCGCCGAGCTCGTCGTGCAGTTCCAGGGTTTGCAGCGGCAGGCTGATACGGATATGCATGCAGGAATGGCTCACGCCACCAGCGTGCGTCCGCGCCGCGCCGCGAAAAATCCCGACAGCAGACTGCCGCATTCGTCGGCGAGCACGCCGCCGGTGACGGCCGTGTGGTGATTGAGGCGGGTTTCGGCGAACAGGTCGATCACGCTGCCGGCCGCGCCGGTCTTCGGGTCGCGCGCGCCGAACACCACGCGATCCATTCGCGCATGCATGATCGCGCCGGCGCACATGGCGCAGGGTTCCAGGGTCACGTACAGGGTGCAGTCCGGCAAGCGGTAGTTGCCAAGCCGGGTGGCCGCATCGCGCAAGGCGATGATCTCCGCATGGGCGGTGGGATCGTGCCGGCCGATGGGCTGGTTGCCGCCGCGGCCGACCACTTGCCCATCCATCACCACCAAGGCACCGACCGGCACCTCGCCGGCGGCCCCTGCCTCGCGTGCCAGATCAAGCGCCAACCCCATGAATTCGCTATCGTCCATGGGGCTGATTATGGCATTGCCGCCGCGGTCCTTGCGCTGAGCGCCGTCCTAGGCGTTTTTGGTGACCGCGCCACCTGCTTCCATCAGTTGTGCCTGCGCAGCCGCCAAACGGGCGATGGGCACGCGCGGACCGGAACAGGAAACGTAGGTGAGCCCGATGTCATGGCAAAAGCGGATCGATGCCGGATGACCGCCATGCTCGCCGCAGATGCCCACTTTCAGGTCCGGCCGGGTTTTGCGTCCCTCGCTGACGGCCATTTTCATCAATTGACCGACGCCCTTCTGATCGAGAACTTCGAAGGGATTGTCCTCCAGTATTCCCGTTTCGATATAGGCGGGCAGGAACTTGTTCTCGGCATCCTCGCGGCTGAAGGAGAAGGTGGCTTGCGTCAGGTCGTTGGTACCGAAGGAGAAGAACTCGGCATCTTCGGCCATGCGCCCGGCTCGCAGGCAGGCGCGCACCACTTCCAGCATGCTGCCGAACTTGACGTCCACCTTGATGCCATGGGTCAGTTCCACCACTTTGTGCAGACGCTGCACGTAGCTGTGAATGCGCCGCAGTTCTTCGACGGTAGCAACCTGCGGCACCATGATTTCGGGGTGGACCTCGATCCCCTCCCGGGCGCACAGGGCCGCGGCTTCGAGAATTGCCTGGATCTGCATCATGTAGATTTCAGGATAGGTGACACCCAGGCGGACACCGCGATGGCCCAGCATGGGATTGACCTCGGACAGCGCGCGGACCTTCTTGAGGATTTTTTCCTTCTTGTGGATCACATCCTCTTCCAGATGGGTGTCCTTGAATATCGACATCGCCAGCGACAGCTTGGAGAGGCCGTCGGAATACTGCTGGTACAGCTTGGGATTGAGCAGCTTAAGGGTTTCCGGCAGTTCTTCCAGCGCCTTGATCGAATCGCGCAGATGGTGCAAGTGGGCGATTTCCAGCTCCAGTTGCGACGCCGTCGGCAGGAACTCGTGCATCGGCGGATCGAGCAGTCGCACCGTCACCGGCAGGCCCTTCATGGCCTTGAAGATGCCCTTGAAGTCGGCGCGCTGGATCGGCAGCAGGCGATCCAGTGCGGCCTGACGCTCCTCGACGGATTCGGCGAGGATCATTTCCTGCACGATGGGCAGGCGATCGGAGCTGTTGAACATGCGCTCGGTGCGGCACAGGCCGATGCCCATGGCGCCGAAAACCCGTGCGCGCGCTGCATCGTCAGGCGTGTCGGCGTTGGCCATGACGCTGAGGCGGGACACTTCGTCGGCCCAGCCCAGCAGGGTTGCCATGTCCTCGGAAAACGTCGCCTCGACGGTCGGTACTTCGCCGGCATAAACCTTGCCGGTACTGCCGTCGATGGTGATCACGTCACCTTCGTGCAAGGTCGTCTCGCCGATGATGGCGCGCCGCGCATGGTCGTCGATGACAATGGCTTCGCAACCCGAAACGCAGGGTTTGCCCATGCCGCGGGCAACTACCGCGGCGTGCGAGGTCTTGCCGCCGCGGCTGGTCAGAATGCCCTGCGCCTGGAAGAAGCCATGGATGTCTTCCGGTTTGGTTTCTTCGCGTACGAGGATGATGCGCTCGCCCGCCCGGCCGCGCTCTTCGGCCGTGTCGGCATCGAACACGATCTTGCCCGAAGCCGCACCGGGCGAAGCGGACAAGCCGGTGGCCAACGGCTTGCCCTTGAAATCAGCGGCAAGTTGCGGCGCCAGCATTTGTTCCAGCAGCATCGGATCGATCCGCATCAGGGCTTTTTCGCGGGTGATCAGCCCATCCCGGTGCATTTCGACCGAGGTACGCAACATGGCACGTGCGTTCATCTTGCCGTTGCGGGTTTGCAGGCAGTAGAGCGTGCCCTTCTCGATGGTGAATTCGAAATCCTGTACTTCCGCATAGTGCGACTCAAGCCGCGAATGCAGTTCCTGCAGTTGCAGGTAGATTTCCGGCATTTCCTGTTCCATCTCGGCAATCGGCTTGGGCGTGCGAATGCCCGCCACCACGTCTTCGCCCTGGGCGTTGACCAGGTATTCACCGTAGATGATGTTTTCGCCCGTGCCGGGATTGCGCGTGAAGCCGACGCCGGTGCCGGAATCCGTGCCCATGTTGCCGAAGACCATGGTCACTACATTCACCGCGGTACCGCTGGCCATGTCCCTGGTGATCTTGAACTGCCGGCGGTAGTCGATGGCGCGCTTGCCGTTCCAGGAGCGGAACACCGCGCCGATGGCGATCTCCAGTTGCTGGTAGGGATCCTCCGGGAAGGGTTTGCCGGTATGCCGTTGGACGATGGCGAGGAACTCGTTGGCCAGTTCGGCCAGGTGCTCGGTCTTCAAGTCGACGTCCTGGCTGGCGCCGTAGCGGGTCTTGATCAGCGTCATCGCCGCGTCAAAATGCTCGTCGCCAATGCCGAGCGCTATCTTGCCGAACAACTGGATGAAGCGGCGCCAGGCGTCGTAGCCGAAACGCGGATTACCCGTCAGGGCGATCAGGCCCTTGAGCGTGGTAGGGTTGAGACCGAGATTGAGGATGGTATCCATCATCCCCGGCATCGACATGGCCGAACCCGAGCGCACGGATACCAGCAATGGATTGTCGGCGCCGCCGAAAGTCTTGCCCGTCTTTTTCTCCAGCGCCTTCATGTGGGTCAGGGTTTCTTCCAACGCCCCGTCGGGCAGGCGGTCCTTTTCAAGGAACGCTAGGCAGGCGTCGGTGGTAATCACGAAACCTGGGGGAACATTAAGGCCGATCTGCGTCATCTCGCAAAGGTTGGCGCCCTTCCCGCCCAGCAGCATCTTGTTCTTGCCGTCACCTTCCTCGAATGCAAACACCCATTTCTGTTTCATTCCTGCCTCCCTTGGATTTGGAATAATCGGTTTGTCGCTGTGCACAAATATTGCCATTCTATTGTTGCCAGAGGGGCTATTCAACAATGAAAACCATTTTCTTCTGAATAAGAAAATTCCATCCGGGCGGAAGATGCGCTAAATTACAGGCCAAAGATGCACTTGGACGGTCGCGGCCGTTGAGCAGGGCCGAACAAAGGCCTTCTTGTCCGGTGTGAACAACTCCTTGCGCCCATGAAATCGGGGTGTCTGAAACGGATTGATTATGGACATCGTCAGACAAAAACAGATCAGGGAATGGACCTTGCTGGGGCTGGTCGGGGCCATGGCCCTGGTCGCCAATCTTCCGCGTCACGTGATCGACAAAATCGGGATCGAACCCGGCCTCGTGATGGCGATACTGGGGCTGATGGTCGTATTCGCACTGTTTCTCTACGTGCGTTTTTTCTTTTTTCTGCTCTACGCGTTGCTGGCCATCGGCGCCAACCTGCCGGACAAGTGGGCCGAGAGCCTGGGCATCAGCCAGACGCCGATGCTGGTGGCACTGGCGGCAATGGTTGCGCTGTCCGTGCTCAACTACAGCATCAAGGTGCTGCCGTCGGGACTGGAACCGAAAGAGCGCAAAAAGAATCCGGAAGCAACGCAAATGCTGCTCGAAGCCATCGCGAAAGACAATTTTCCCTACATCAAGACGCTGCTGGCCATGGATTTCGATCTTGACACCGTCGATGATCAGGGTATGACACCGCTGATGCGCGTCGCCCAGCGCGGAAATTTCAAGATGGTGCAGATCTTCATCAAGCATGGCGCCTCACCGTTGCCGATCGGGCAGGGCGGCCGGGCTTCCGACGTGGCGCTGCAGTCGAATTTTCCGGCCATCAGCGAATTCCTGAAGAAAGTCGAAGAAGTGCAGCAAGCCGAGGCCGCGAAGCGGACGTCAGCCTGACCGCAGGCGGGCTCCGCCAGGATTTTATAGACGCTGCATTCTTGCCGGCCAGATTCGCCCGGTCACCGCGTATTGACCGGAGCGATCAGGCGGTCTTGTCTTCCACCAGAGCCAGTTCATCCTTCATCTTCTGGCGGATCAGGTACTTCTGCACCTTGCCGGTGACGGTCATCGGAAACTCGTCGACAAAGCGGATGTATTTAGGAATCTTGTAATGGGCTATCTGCCCGTTGCAGAAATCCCGGATGTCATCTTCCGTCGCTTTCTGCCCTTCGCGCAGAACAATCCAGGCGCACAACTCCTCGCCGTATTTCCTGTCCGGCAGGCCGACCACCTGAACGTCCTGCACCTTGGGGTGACGGAAGAGATATTCCTCGACTTCGCGCGGGTAGATGTTTTCGCCGCCGCGGATGATCATGTCCTTGATGCGGCCGACGATGTTGCAGTAGCCCTCGGCGTCTATGGTCGCCATGTCGCCTGTATGCATCCAGCCGGCGCCGTCGATGGCTTCGGCGGTGCGCTCGGGATCGTTCCAGTAGCCGAGCATGACGGAATAGCCGCGCGTCAGCAGTTCGCCTGGCGTGCCGCGCGGCACGATGCGGCCTTCGGCATCGACGACCTTGACCTCGACATGCGGCTGTATGCGTCCGACCGTCGACACGCGACGGTCGAGCGGATCGTCGGTGGAACTCTGGAAGCTGACCGGCGAGGTTTCCGTCATGCCGTAGGCGATGGTGACTTCGCGCATGTTCATGCGGTCCACGACGCGCTTCATGACCTCCACCGGGCAGGGCGAGCCGGCCATGATGCCGGTACGCAGGGCCGACAGGTCAAAACCGGAAAACTGCGGGTGGTCGAGCATGGCAATGAACATGGTCGGCACCCCGTGCAAGGCGGTGCATCGCTCGGCGGCGACCACTTGCAAGGTCGCCAGCGGATCGAAGCCGCCGGCCGGATGCACCATGGTCGAGCCATGGGTGATGCAAGCGAGGTTGCCCAGCACCATGCCGAAGCAGTGATACAGGGGCACGGGAATGCACAGCCGGTCGTCGGGCGTCAGGCGCATCGCCTCGCCGATGAAGAAACCGTTGTTCAGGATGTTGTGATGGGTCAGGGTTGCGCCCTTCGGCGTGCCGGTGGTGCCCGAGGTGAACTGGATGTTGATCGGATCGTCGAACTGCAGTTCGCTGCCGATCTTTTCCAGCGCCGCGAGTTCGTCCGCAGCCGGCGGCGCCAGCAATGAATCGAAATTGAGCATGCCCGGCGTTTTTTCGCTCCCCATGCGGATCACATACTGCAGCGCCGGCAGCCGCGCGGCACGCAAGGGACCGGGAGCCTGGGTAGCGAGTTCAGGCGCCAGGTCGCCGAGCATTTCCAGGTAGTTGCTGGACTTGAATACCGGGGCAAGAATCAGCGCCCGGCAGTCGACCTTGTTCAGGGCATACTCGAGTTCGGCCCGCCGATAGGCCGGATTGATATTCACCATGACCAGCCCGGCCTTGGCGGTGGCGAACTGGGTCAATACCCACTCCAGGTTGTTCTGCGACCAGATGCCGATGCGCTCGCCGCGCTTCAGGCCGAGGCGCATCAGCCCGCAGGCCAGTTGATCGACCTTGTCATGGAGTTCAGCATAGGTGAGTCGTGTCTTCTGGTGTGTGACCACCAGCGCCTCCCGCGCTGCATGCCGCGCGCAGACTTCATCGAAGTAGCTGCCTATCGTCTGGCCGATCAGGGCTTGTGCGCTGGCACCATGGACGTAGCTGATTGCTTCAGTCATCGGCTGCTTTGCTCCATCGGAAATGCAGGGTTATTTCTCCGGCAGAAGGCCGTTCAGCGAAAACAGGCGATCACCCTGCTTCACATGAACTGCTGCCGTGATGTTGCCGCGGTCCACGCGCGGCAATACCTTCAGGCTCATGACATGATCCTGGCTGCTCAGCAGCAACACGCCCGAGTTGCCGAACAGGTGTATGTCGCCATCCTCGTGGCTCAGGATGCCGGTAATCGACTGCTGGGTTCCGCTGGGAACCTCGGTCCAGGTGAGCCCCTTGTCTGCGCTGCGATACACATGTCCGCGCATGCCGGCAACAATTACATTGCCGTCCTTTTGCACCAGGCCGGTCCAGAACGAACCCTTGTTGTCGGTCTGAATAGCCTTCCAGCTCCGACCCCCATCAGTGGTCCGCAGCAAGCTGCCTGCCTCGGCGGCGACAAATGCCAGTCCATCTGGCCCGGCGAATATCTGGAACAGGTGACGATCCCCTGCCTCGCCCTCGACCAGCTTTCGTTCCTGCCAGTTCTTGCCGCCATCGTTGGTTTCCAGCGCCAGCCCGAACTGGCCCACAGCCAGCCCGTGTTGTGCGTTTTCGAACCAGATCGACATAAGCACGCGATCCTTGCCCGCTTCGGCACGCTGTATTTGCCAGTTTTCGCCGCCGTCGGAGCTCGTCAATATCGTGCCGTCATGGCCTGCGGCCCAGCCCTGCTTGTCATTGAGGAAATGCACGCTGGTCAGCACGGTGCGCGTCGGCACGCTCCTGGCCTGGCGGAAGTTCTTGCCGTCGTCGGAAAGCACCACGACGCCATAGTCGCCCACGGCCACGATGCGCTGGCCGGCTACCGTCGCGGCAATGATGGCGGCCTTTTCCGGATGCGCGACGACAGGCGCCTGACTGAACGCCTGGCTCATCTTCGCCGTCTCGCCAGCACCGACTTTCATGCTGGCGAAGAGTGGCAGGCTCAGCAGCAGGCAGGCAACAAAACGGATGCGTCGCATGGTCATGAGCGTCCCCACGTCAATGGCCGATGGCCGGCGCCTTGACCGGCCCCTTGCGCGGAAACAGGGAATCGAGCTTGACCGCAAACGCCGGCAGCACCGTAATCGCCATCACCATGTTGATCATGAACATGAAGGTGAGCAGGATGCCCATGTCCGCCTGGAACTTGAGGTCGGAAAACGACCAGGTCGCGACACCGACCGACAGCGTGATGGCAGTGAAGATGGTGGCAATCCCGACTTCACGCAAGGCGCCCTCCAGCGCCATTTTCATGGGCTCGTTGCGCGAGAGATGGATCAGCAGCCGGTTGTAGATATAGAACGCATAATCGACGCCGATCCCGGTCGCCAGCACCATCACCGGCAAGGTGGCCACGGTCAGTCCGATATCGAGCGTCTTCATGAACCAGTAGCCGAGGAAAGTCGCCACCGTCAGCGGCACGCAACAGGCCAGCATGGCCCGCCAGTCGCGGTAGGCAAGCAGCACCAGGATCATGATGGCCGCGTACACATACAGCATCATCGGCAGTTCGCGCGCCTCGACCTCTTCGTTGGTCGCCGCCAGCACTCCCACATTGCCCGAAGCCAGCAGGACCCTCATCCCGAGGCCGTCGGCCGGATACGTCTTGCGAAACTCCTTGACCGCATCGATGGCCACCTTGATGCTGGTGGCCTTGTGGTCGGCCAGATAGACGTTGGCCGCCATCATGGTGCAGGCCCGGTTGAACAGGCCGCCCGCTTCGGGCAGATAACCCACGGCAACCTGCAAGGCCTTGCTGTCGCGCGGCAGCGCCGCCAGCTTCGGATTGCCCTCGTTCAATCCGGCATTGGCGAACTTGGCCAGTGCCGAGAGCGAGGATACCGACAGCACGCCAGGCACCTGGGCCATGTGCAGCGTGAATTGATCGATGTAATTCACCACCGGAAAACTGTTGCAGGAATCGTTCGGCGTCTCGAACACCACGGTGAGGACATCCATGCCGAGGTCGAAGCGGCTGACGATGTTCTGCACGTCCTGGTTGTAGCGTGAATCGGCGCGCAGTTCCGGCGCTCCGGGTTGCAGTGCGCCGATGTGACGGCCGTGGCTTTGCCACACCGCGATGCCGAACAGCACCGCAGTCAAAGCCAACACCACTCGTGCGTGGTTGATGTCGGCAATGAACCCCAGTTTCTGGATGATCAGCCCGCGTTTTTCCTGCACCTTTTCCAGATGCAGGGCATAGCTGCGCGGGAAGCGGAAGAAGGAAGCCACGACAGGCAGCATGATCAGGTTGGTGACGATCTTGAAACCGACACCGATCGACGCCGTGATGCCCAGCTCGCGAATCATCGGGATCGGGATGATCACCAGCGTGATGAAACCGACGAAAGCCGTTACCAGCGCCAGCGTGCCGGGAATGAACAGGCTGGAAAAGCTCTCGCGTGCCGCCCCCATCGAATCCTGTCCTTCGGCGACCGCCTTGGTGATGGCGTTGATCTGCTGCACGCCGTGCGAAACGCCGATGGCAAAGACCAGGAAGGGCACCAGGATCGCCAGCGGGTCGAGTCCGTAGCCGAGCAGCGTCAGAGCGCCGAACTGCCAGACCACGGAGGTCATTGAACACAGGATGGGCAGCAGCGTGAGCAGCACCGAACGGCAATACCAGTACACAGCCGCCACGGTGAGCAGTATCGCCAGCACAAAGAATGCCGTCACGCCCTTGGCGCCCGCGGCGATATCGCCGATCTGCTTGGCGAAACCTATGATCTCGATGGCGTGATCCGGCGTTTCCATCTTGCCGCGAACCTCGGATTCGAGTTTTTCCGCGAGGGCGAGGTAATCGAGCTGCTGGTGCGTTTTTGGATCTTCTTCCAGCAGATCGGCCACCACCATGGCCGCGGTACCGTCATTCGCCACCAGACTGCCGGTATAACCGCCGCGGATCACGCGATCCCGGATACTCGAAATTTTTGCGGCATCAAGCGCATCCGCCGTGATGTTGCCGCCGATCACGTCCTCCGCGTTGAAGCCCTCCTCGGTCAGTTCATAGACGCGCGTGTTGGGGGTCCACAGGGATTGCACCGAGCGGCGGTCGACGCCCGGCAGGAACAGAACCGCCTCGGTCACTTCGTGCAGCTTCTTCAGCGAAGCCTTGGTCCAGATGTCGCCCTTTTTGGCGTGCACCACCACCATGATGCGGTTCGAACCGAACAGCTGGGTGCGGTACTTGAAGAAGGTGTCGATGTATTCGTGGCCGAGCGGCAACTGTTTGTCGAATCCGGCCGTCATGTGCAGCTTGGTCGCCAGCCAGCCCATCGCAATGGTGAACACCAGCAGCACGGCAAGCGTCGGCACGCGAAAGCGGAAGAAGAAGTTCTCGAGCGACTTGACGAAGCTGACAATGCTGGGCATCGAGCGGAATCCTCGGGTTTACGTGCGGGGCGGTTTTGGACGGAAAAACGGCGGGAAATCCGGCGCCGTGGCCGGCTTCCCCGCCTGCAGGAGGAAAATCAGAAAGTGCGGGAAATCGACATCGACAGCACGTCGCGGTCGCGCAGCATGTTCATGTTGCCGCCGCCCCAGAAGGCGCTGTAGCCGATGTTGCCCTTCCACTGGTTGTGATAGTCGAAGTTGAGGTTGAGCGCCAGCGCCTTGCGGCCTTCGACAAAGGGCAAGGCCGTCGGGCTGGTGCCCTTGACGTCGTGGTAGAAGTCGATCAGCGGCGACATGGTCCAGCCCGACTGGAAGATGTTGGCGTAGGTCAGGCCGACTTCGAGCACATAACCCCACGAGGTTTTGTCCGGCAGCGTGTAATTGTTGAGCAGATAGGGCGTGCCGCCCGAGAGGTCGAGGCCCGGATAGTGGGTAACGGCCACTTCGCCGAGGAAGGAGCCTTCGGCGGCGCCGAAGACGGACGTGATCGACTGCGGCAGCAGGTAGAAGCCGGTGACGTGGGCCTGGTACTTTTCCTCGTTGGTATAGCCCTTGACGGTCGCATCTCCGGTATCTATTGCCTGTTGCAGCAGGTTGTACTTGTATTTAGCGTTGGTAGCTCCGGTAGGAAGGGGAACCGTCGGGTCGATCGCCACGCTGTCGCGCGGCCGGTAGGACAACTCCGCGCCGACAGCCCAGTCGCCCAGCTTGGTATTCATTGACAGGCCGAACAGCTCCTTGTCTTCGCCGTATTGCACAATCGCCGTATAGCCGGCGACGTTCGTCCCGGGAGCGCAGGGTGGCGCCCCGCAAATAGTGTTGAAGTTCTGCCGGAAACCGACAAAGGGGAGCTTGTCGTGATAATGAATGTAGTAGCCGGCGAACTCGGTATCGCCGTCCGCCGGCTTGAAGCGAAGATTGATACCGAACTGGCCGCTGTCCTTCGGCTCGGTGTTCTTGATCGGGACGATTCCCGGAAATGCGCTGATGGAGGCAAGATCCCGGCCGGGGATCTTCGGATCGAAGTCGCCGACACCACCGAAACTCGCAGGAATGAACGCGCCGCGCTTGCCGCCCTTGCCGATGAAGTCCGCGGAAGACCAGTAGGTGCCCGACGGATCAAAATTGAAACTGTTCCATTTGAACTGGTAATAGGCCTCGGTCGAAAAGCCGTTGCCGAGACCGGTGGTGAATGACAGCATCGGCGCCGGAATGAAGATTTCCTTGACCTGGACGCCGGGGATGTGGATCTTGCGCAGGTCGAGGGCATTGACCGCATTGACGCCGCCGATGATGAAAATGTCCTCGCCCCAGTTCATGACCTGGTTGCCGAGCTTGAGCTTGGCGGTCTGCTCGCCGAGCGAGAATTCCTTGGCCACCCAGAGATCGAGCAGGGCCACGTTCTGCTTGACCGCATCCTCGGCGTCGTGGCGCAGCGGCGTGCGCCGGGTGTCGTCGGCCTTCTGGTCGGACGACCAGGTGACGCGGGCCAGCGCCGACCAGTTGCCCTTTTGCGTCAGGAACAGTTCGTGGGTGCCCTTGACCACGGCGGAGACGATGTCGTGTTTCTTGTAATTCAGGTTGCCGTCGTCGGTCTGCAGGTAGTTGAAATCCGGGTTGGCCGTCCCTGGAAAGCCCGGATTAACCTTTTCGCCCAGCGGAGACACGGTCGGTACATTACCGCCATTGTCGTTGCCGATGATCGACTTGTCCCGCCCCTGCATGCGCATCTGCATGCCGACGGAAAGCGTCGAATCGAAACTGCCGGTGAGGCCGTTTTCCATTTCGAACTTGAAGGCCGCGGCCGGGGTGACGAACGTGGCGCCGAGCGCCGCGATGGCAATTGCCAGCGGCTTGATTTGCAGGTATGTTTTTTTCATGGTGTCATCCTCCTCTTATCGATGAGCGCGGATCAGCGCTCGCCGGCACGGCGCAGTTCGTCGGAATTGAAGCGCTTGGCATCGATGCGTCCCTCGTCACCGGCCAGCCAGTCGGTGTGCTTGGCTTCCTGGGTTGAATTCTCGGCCATGTAGCGATTGACCGTCAGATCCCAGGACATGAATTCCTGGCTGACGCAGGCGCCGAGTTCGACCGCCGGATAGATCGACGCTTCCATCACGCGCCAGAGCTTGCCCTGGGCGTCGTACTGGTCGGCGTTGAGCAGC
>CAIZKA010000293.1 GCA_903933395.1 uncultured beta proteobacterium
GTCCTCTGCGACGCCGATGGCCGGGACATCACGCCCGCCCGGCGCGGCTTCGATCACTTTGGATAATGTCGAAGTTGACCCCGCCACCCCTGAAATTCCTGCTCCACCACCCGGCGCATTTCATCGCCTGCGGCATGGGCAGCGGCCTCTCGCGCTTCGCCCCGGGAACGGTGGGCACGGCCTTCGCCTGGCTTACCTATCCGCTGTTGCGGCTGTATCTGCCGGGCGACCTCGGCTTCGCGATTTTCCTGCTGCTGGCCTTCGCCGTCGGCGTCGCCGCCTGCCAGATCACCGGCCGGGCGCTCGGCGTGATCGATCACGGCGCCATCGTCTGGGACGAGATCGTGCCCTTCTGGGCTGTGCTGCTGCTGACCCCGCCCGAATTGCTCTGGCAACTGGCAGCCTTCCTCTGGTTCCGCTTTTTCGACATCTTCAAGCCGGAGCCGGCGCGCTTCTTCGATACTCAGGTCAAGAACGGCTTCGGCGTGATGATGGATGACGCCGTTGCCGCCGGCTACACGGTGCTGACCATTGCCGTATTCAAGGCGTTTTTGCCGTTCTGATGGATGCCGATCTGATCGCATTGTCGGAATCCATCGGAGCGGCCGCATTGGCCAGACCCGTCCGCCGCCGACTTTTGCTGGCTACGGCGGAGTCCTGCACCGGCGGTTGGGTATCGCAAGTGATCACTCACACGGCAGGCAGTTCGGCGTGGTTTGACCGCGGCTTTGTCACCTACTCCAACGAAGCCAAAGTGCAAATGCTCGGCGTGCGACCGGAGACCCTGGAGCGATTCGGGGCAGTGAGCCCGGAAACCGCTGCGGAAATGGCGGCCGGCGCCCTGAAAAACTCCAGTGCCATGTTTTCATTGGCTATTACCGGAATTGCCGGACCCACGGGTGGCTCACCTGGTAAGCCAGTGGGGACCGTATGCTTTGCCTGGTGTCGGGTCGGAGAGACGGCTGCCGCGGAAACCCGGGTATTCGCCGGCGACCGCGAGGCAATCCGCCGCCAGGCGGTGGTTTACGCCCTGCGCGGCCTGCTGGTCCGACTCGATGCCGCATAAGAAACCGGAGCGCGCAAAAACTGTGCCATCCATGCCATAATCGAATCAACCAATAAGGAAGCAAAAAATGGACGAGAACAAGACCAAGGCCCTCCAGGCCGCCCTGGCCCAGATCGAAAAGCAGTTCGGCAAGGGCTCCATCATGAAGATGGGCGAAGGCCTGGCGATCGATGACATTCAAACCGTTTCCACCGGCTCGCTGGGCCTCGATATTGCTTTAGGCATCGGCGGCCTGCCGCGCGGCCGGGTGGTCGAAATCTACGGACCGGAGTCTTCCGGCAAGACGACGCTGTGCCTGCACATCGTGGCCGAGATACAGAAAGCCGGCGGCGTCGCCGCCTACATCGACGCGGAAAACGCGCTCGACCCCGGCTATGCGGCGAAACTCGGCGTTAACGTGCCCGACCTGCTGATCTCGCAACCGGACACCGGCGAACAGGGGCTGGAGATCACCGACATGCTGGTGCGCTCCGGCGGCGTCGATTGCATCGTCATCGACTCGGTCGCCGCGCTGACGCCGCGCGCCGAAATCGAAGGCGAAATGGGCGACCAGTTGCCCGGTTTGCAGGCGCGCCTGATGAGCCAGGCCTTGCGCAAGCTCACCGCCAACATCAAGCGCACCAACACGCTGGTGATTTTCATCAACCAGATCCGCATGAAGATCGGCGTCATGTTCGGCAACCCCGAGACCACCACCGGCGGCAACGCATTGAAGTTCTACGCCTCGGTGCGCATGGACATCCGCCGCACCGGCGCCATCAAGAAGGGCGACGAGGTGATCGGCAACGAAACCAAGGTCAAGGTGGTCAAGAACAAGGTGGCCCCTCCCTTCCGCGAAGCCCATTTCGACATCCTCTACGGCGAAGGCATTTCACGCCAGGGGGAAATCGTCGAACTCGGCGTCGAACACAAGATCGTCGAAAAATCCGGCGCCTGGTACGCCTACAAGGGCGAGAAGATCGGCCAGGGCAAGGACAACGCGCGCGAATTCCTGCGCGAGCATGCCGATATCGCCGTGGAAATCGAGAACCGGGTACGCGAGGCAGTCGGAGTCGCGGTACTGGGCACCGCCGAAACGGCGAAGGGTGGCCAGGCCTAGCACCGGCCGGGAACCCGCAGAGGACAGGCATATTGTCGAAGAGCA
>CAIZKA010000294.1 GCA_903933395.1 uncultured beta proteobacterium
CGTTGGCGGTCATGGCGATGATCGGTGTGTCCCGATACCCGACAAGCTGACGTATCTTCTGAGTCGCCTCAAGTCCATTCAGTTTCGGCATCTGCATGTCCATGAAGATCACTGCGTAGTTGTTCTTCAGCGCCAGGGCGACGGCCTCTGCACCATTCTCTGCCGTGTCTACTACGAGATCGACCGTTTCAAGCTGCATCAGGGCGACTTCCTGGTTGATCGGTTCGTCATCGACTACCAGAATGCGGTGGCCGGCGTAGCGTTTCCGAATTTCCGCTTCGGCATCGACTGCCGTTTCCGTCGATGCCGCCTTCTCGTCGCACTTCTTCAGCTTCACGGTGAACCAGAAGGTGCTGCCAATCCCTGGTGTGCTGTCAGCGCCAGCTTCACCGCCCATCAGTTCGGCCAGGCGCCTGGTGATGGCCAGCCCGAGGCCGGTGCCGCCGTACTTGCGGGTCATCGAGTTGTCGGCCTGCTCGAAGGTGCTGAAGAGCCGGGACATGACGTCAGGCGTGATGCCGATGCCGGTATCCGTTACCTCGAAGCGCACCGCCACTGAATCGGCGGTCTCTTCCTGCTTGAGGGCGCGCAGCGTTACGGTGCCTTGCTCCGTGAACTTGACGGCGTTAGTGGCGAAATTGAGCAGCGCCTGTTGTAGCCGTGTCGGGTCGCCCGCCAGGTTGTGTGGCAAGTGCTCGGCCTCGATCAGCAGGTGGATACTCTTGGCCTTGACTCGCTCCGACAGTATGGAGCTGACATTGGCCATCAGACTGCTGACGACGACCGGAGCTTCTTCCAACTCGAACTTGCCGGCCTCGATCTTCGAGATGTCGAGGACATCGTTGATGACCGACAAAAGGTGCTGGGCGGAGGCGTCGATGGTGTCGAGGCGCTTTGCTTGCTGGGGCGTCACTCCTTCGCGGCGCAGGATGTTCGCCATACCCACGATGCCGTTCATCGGCGTGCGAATCTCATGGCTCATGTTGGCAAGGAAAGCGCTCTTGGCGACGTTGGCGGTGTCTGCCTGGATCTTTGCCAGACTGAGTGACCGGTTCACGGCTTCGAGGTCGGCAGTACGCACCCGTACCCTTTGTTCGAGATCAGAGTTGAGCTTTCTAATTTCGGTCTCATCCATTAGCCGCTCCAACTCGCCGGCAGCGCGTACGCCGATCCGTTCCATGGTAGCTTCGGCCTGCGAGCGGTTCGTCAGGGGGCGGCGTCCGATCACAGCGATCAGCCCGATCGGTTTGCCGGTGTGGCTCCATAGAGTAATGCCGACGTAACTCTCTGCGCGCAACTCTTGAAGTGCCTGGTCGCGCGGAAAGAACTGGGCCACGCTGGCGGGAAAGCAGCAGACCTGCTGGCCAACGACGTCGCCGCAGGGGGTGTCCTTGAGGGCGTATGTCACGTTGTCCTCGAAATGGCCATCGTGCCAGACGGCTAATGTCCTGGCGCTCAACCCGTCCCCTTCAAGCCGGTCAATGCACACGTAGTCCATTTGCAAGCTCTGGGCAAGAAATCTGGCCAGCGCGTCAAAGAATGGCTCACTAGAGCTTCTACCACCCGCTTGAGCGAGGAAGGCATCGACTTCTTCTGCCCGCTTGCGCTCGGTGATGTCGCGCAGAAATACGGAAAGCAGGCCACCCGCAGCATCCCGATAGGTGGCACTCACCTCGACATCCCAGATCGATCCGTCCTTGCGCCGGTGCCTGGATTCAAACTGGTCACGCCCAGTCTCGATGAGCCGCCGAATGTGCATTACAGTCTCGGCGGCGCTTTCCTCCGCTTCCAGATCGGAGACTTGCATCCCAAGCAGTTCTTCCCGGGCGTACCCGGATTGCTGAGAGTAAGTTGGGTTGACGTCAAGCAGACGGCCCTTGCCGTCAACCCGCCAGAAGCCGTCCAGCGAAGTTTCCAAGATACTACGCAGAATTTCGTCACGCTGTTGCAGCGTGACATCGCGTTGCGCCAAGGTATCCAGCAGGCGATTAAACC
>CAIZKA010000295.1 GCA_903933395.1 uncultured beta proteobacterium
GAGTCGCGCCGCGCCGCCCACCAGACCGCGTTGATGTCGACGAAGGCGCCGGCGCCGATGGCGACGAAGCCCCAGCGCAGGCTGCCCTTGTAAAGCTGCGTACCCTTGCCGACAAAGAAACTTCCCATCAGCAGGATCGAGAGCACCAGCCCCATGCCGTCGCCGCCGAAGGTGATCAGCGAACGCGCGGTGTGCTCCTTGATGCCCAGGGTGAGGACGGCCTGCAGCAGCAGAACCAGTCCGCCGGCCGTCAGCAGGGAGCGGCTCTCGAACTGCCAGCCGCGATACAGGGTCCAGGAGACGGCGGCAAACACGGCCAGCGGCGCGACGAGGCCGCGCTCCTCCATGGTGATCGTGACCCAGACTGTGGGTATCGCTCCGAAACCGCAAAGCCAGGCGGTTACCGCGTGGCCGAGTTCGTGTACCGGCATGGTGAACGCCAGGCGCTGCACGAAGCGGCCCCACTCCATGGACTGGAAAACGATGGCGATCAGGAGCATGGCCGGAATTGCCGCGGCGCTTAACAAGAACTCGGTCCGGGGGTCGTCGATGACGGCGACGGCATCCGGAACCTCATCGGCGTCCGTGAAAATCCGCACCTCGGGTTCGTCCTGCGGCTGTGCCGTTACGGCGACGGTCACCCCGGCGCGTCCGTGCGTCCTGATGGCCTCGGCCTTGGCGTAGTTGGCGCCGCAGCGCGGGCAGTCGGGACCGTCCCCGCGGGAAGCGTCGCACCAGGGACAGGTGGCCGCGTCCATGCCTTTAGCGGCTAGGGATTACCACTTTACGCGCACCGTGTAGTCAAGCACCGCCGTGCCGCCCGGCGGCACCACCACGTTCCACGCGGCCACGCGCGCCGACTCCTTGCTGTGCTTCTGCGATTCCTGGACCATTTCCCAGTCGCCGGGCATCGGCTCCTGCACCTTCACCGTCACGGCTTCGTCCTTGGCGTTGCGGATTTCGATGCGCCAGGCGGATTCGGTGGCGTTGTCGGCAATGCGTTTGTAATTCGTCTGCTTGCGTTCGGCCGTAATGTCGAAGGCCTCGCCCAGCCTGAGCTTGAGCTTCTCGTTCTTCGCCGTGTGCTCAATGCGGTCTTCGCCGACGAACTGAGCGGCGCCCTTGCTGTCACGTGCATAGACGCGCACGATGCCGGCCGGCAGGGGCTTGCCGAGTTGTCCGCCCTTGTTCTCGAGTTCCAGGAATACGGCGGGCTTGAGCTTCTGGCCGATCTGCGTATAGCGGTCGCGGTAGTAGTACTCGTTGCCGGCCAGCAGGTACTCGCGGCGCACCGGCACGGCGCTGGCCGAGAGCAGCGCGAGTTGCTTGGTCTGGTTGTCGGCGATGGACGTCGGCCGCTCGAAGCTGTAGAGGTGGTAGTCCAGCAGCGCCTCCTGCGTCGCCTCCTGCGTCTTGGCGCGCGCCGGCGCAGGCGCGGCCATGGCCATCACCCGCATGTCGGCTGGCCGGACGCGATTCACCGTGCCGGCCACCAGTTGCAGCGTGGCGTCGTCGAAGCCGGCGCCGCTGCGATTGGTCAGCGTCACCCAAGCATTGAGGTCGAGGCTTTTGCCATCCGTGGCCAGGTTGGCGACATAGTCGGCCTTCCACGCCAAGCCGGAGGTCAGGTAGGACAACTCCACCGCCTGCTTGCCTCCCGCGGCTTCGAGCAGCACCGATAGCGTCGGCCGATCGCGCAGATTTTCCGGCACGCTGTCGAAGGCCAGGCGTCCCGGCACACCGGTTTCGATGCGGTCGGCAAAGCGCAGCACCGTGCCTTGCCCGGCGGCCAATACCGTGGCACGTTCGCGTCGTTCGCTGTCGTTGCTCGGATGCGGGCGGATCACCGTCACTTCGCGGCCGACGTATTTTTCCAGGAGCTTCTGCGGCGTCAGCAGGTCGAAATCGAAGTTCTGCTCAATGAGCCCGAGGGGCTGCCCTGAGACGGCGCGCAGCAGGGCCGTTTCGGGGCGCATCTGCGCCGCCACTTCGCGCAGCGACAATCGCGTCAGCCCCGACGGCAGATCGACCCTGCGCCGCTCTTTCACCAGGGCCAGATCGTCGTTGTAAACCGTGACGGCCACCGCTTCGCGATCCGCCGCGCCCGAACTGACGTCGCGCACCGGCCCGGCGGACTGCACCGCGCTTGCAGCAAGCAGCATCGCAATTGCCAACAGTTTTCCTTGCACGACATCCTCCTGGTCCCTGATTGCTGAACGATAGCATGCCCGCATCAGCGGTATGATTGCAGCGAATACCAACCAAGGAGATTTGCCATGAAAAAACTGCTTGCCATACTGCTGCTGGCCCTTTCCCTGCCCGCCCTGGCCGCACTCGACGTCGCCGGCGTCAAGTTCGAGGACAAGACGAAAGTCGGCGCCGGCGATACGGTGATCAATGGCGCCGGATTGCGCAAGCGCGCCTTCTTCAAAGTTTATGCGATAGGGCTTTACCTGCCACAGAAGGTCACGAGCGCCGCCGACGCAATCAATGCCAAAGGCGCCAAGCGCGTGGCCATCGTCACCCTGCGCGATCTCACCGCCGAACAGTTCGTCGATGCCCTGATTGAGGCCCTGAAGAACAACCACGACGAGGCGGCGCTGAAAGCCCTGCAGCCGAAGATCGACCAGTTCCGCAGCACCATGCTGACGATCGGCAACGCGCCGGAGAAATCGTCGGTGAACATCGACTGGCTGCCGGAGTCCGGCACACGGCTCAGCTTCAATGGGGCCGCCAAGGGCAGCGACATTCCCGGCGAAGATTTCTATCAGGCCTTGTTGAAGATCTGGATCGGCGACAAGCCGGCGCAGGACGACCTCAAGGAACAACTGCTCGGCAAAGCCCCGTAATGGCCGGCGGGGCACTCGCCGGACTGCGCGTGCTCGACCTGTCGCGCGTGCTCGCCGGGCCGTGGGCCTCGCAACTGCTGGGCGACCTCGGCGCCGACGTGATCAAGGTCGAGAAACCCGGCGAACCCGGCCGCGGCGGCGACGACACTCGCGGCTGGGGGCCACCCTGGCTGGCGGACGGCGCGGGCCAGGCAACCGCGGACGCCGCCTACTTCCTTTGCACCAACCGCAACAAGCGTTCGCTGACCGTCGACATCACGCGGCCGGCGGGCCAGGAGATCGTGACGGACCTCGCCGCGCAATCGGACGTGGTGCTGGAAAACTTCAAGGTTGGCGGGCTCAAGGCCTACGGCCTCGATTACGCCAGCCTGGCGGCGCTGAATCCGCGCCTCGTATATTGCTCGATCACCGGCTTCGGCCAGGACGGCCCCTATGCCGCGCGCGCCGGCTACGACTTCCTGATCCAGGGCATGGGCGGCCTGATGAGCGTCACGGGGCGGGCTGATGACGAGGAAGGCGCCGGGCCGCAGAAGGTCGGCGTGGCGCTGACCGACATCCTCACTGGGCTTTACGCCACCATCGCCATCCAGGCGGCGCTGGCGCATCGCGAAAAGACCGGGCTGGGCCAGCACATCGACCTAGCCCTGCTCGACGTGCAGGTGGCCTGCCTGGCCAACCAGGCGATGAACTATCTGGTCTCGGGCAAGGCGCCGCGGCGCATGGGCAACGGTCATCCCAACATCGTGCCCTACCAGGACTTCCCCACGGCCGACGGCGACATGATCCTTGCCATCGGCAACGACGGCCAGTTCGCCCGCTTCTGCGAAATCGCCGGCCATGCCGAATGGGCCGCCGACCCGCGCTTTGCCAGCAATGCGGCGCGAGTCAAAAGCCGCAGCGAACTGCTGCCGCTGCTGCGTCAGGCGACCGTGATGAAAACCACGGCCGACTGGA
>CAIZKA010000296.1 GCA_903933395.1 uncultured beta proteobacterium
CATGATCCGGAATATCGAATCCGGAATTTCTTGGTTCGTTTCGCGACCGGTAATCACTAGAGTTCCTCCATCCCAACCGATAGAGGCAAGCACCATGATCCGCTCTTCCCTACTCGCGGCACTGCTCGGCATCGCACTGAGCGCCCAGGCCGCCGACGTCACCCTGCTCAACGTCTCCTACGACCCGACGCGCGAGCTCTACCAGGACTTCAACGCCGCCTTCGCCAAACACTTGAAGGCCAAGACCGGCGACAACGTCACCGTCAAGCAATCACATGGCGGCGCCGGCAAGCAGGCACGCGCCGTGATCGACGGGCTGGAAGCCGACGTCGTCACGCTGGCCCTGGCCTATGACATCGACGCCATCGCCGAGAAGGCCAAATTGTTCCCGGCCGACTGGCAAAAACGCCTGCAGCACAATTCCTCTCCCTACACCTCGACCATCGTCTTTCTGGTACGCAAGGGCAATCCCAAGGGCATCCGCGACTGGAACGACCTGGTCAAGCCGGGCACCGGCGTCATCACGCCGAACCCGAAGACCTCCGGCGGCGCGCGCTGGAACTACCTGGCGGCCTGGGCCTATGCGCTGAAGCAGCCGGGCGGCAACGAAGAGACGGCCAAGGAATTTGTCCGCAAGATCTTTGCCAACGTGCCGGTGCTGGATTCCGGTGCGCGCGGCTCGACCACTACCTTCGTCGAACGCGGCATCGGCGACGTCCTGCTGGCCTGGGAAAACGAGGCCTACCTGGCGGTCAAGGAACTCGGCCCGGACAAAGTCGAGATCGTCGTCCCGTCGCTCTCCATTCTGGCCGAACCCCCTGTGACGCTGGTCGACAAGTTCGCCGACAAGCACGGCACGCGCAAGGTCGCCGAAGCCTACCTGCAATACCTGTATTCCGAAGAAGGCCAGGACATCGCCGGCAAGCACTACTACCGGCCGATCGACAAGAAGATCGCGGCGAAATACGCCAAGACCTTCGCCCCGGTCAAGCTGATCACCATCGACGAAGTCTTCGGCGGCTGGCAGAAGGCGCAGAAGGCCCATTTCGAAGACGGCGGCAGTTTCGACCAGATCTACAAGCCGGCGGGACGCTGAACCCGCAATCCAGGCGGCAGGCCGGGCGTGAGCGCTGCCTGCCGCATTTCGTCGACCCGCAGGCGCGCTGGTCGCCGCAAACTTCCAGGAGTCAGCGCTGGTGAAGCCCCTGCGCAGCAAGGCGGTCGAGCAAAGTACACTCTCCTCGCCGCTGCGGATGGCGGCACGGCGGGCTGTCTTGAGCGTTTGAAAAGACAGTGGCAGTTGCAACGGGATCAAGCGGCCACCTTGGCCCGCGCCATGTGCAGTTTCCTGTAGCTATCGACCAGGCGCTGGTGTCTGTCGAGCCCTTCCAGCTTCATGCTGGTTGGCGTCAAGCCGAAGAAGCGCACGCTGCCGTCCACCGCCCCCATCGCCGCATCCATCCTCGGGTCACCAAACATCCGGCGGAAGTTGACCGCGTAATCGTCCAGTTCCAGGTCGTCGTCCAGCAGCACCTCAAGCACCACATTCAAGGCCTGATAAAACAAACCGCGCTCGACCGTGTTTTCGTTGTACTGTAGAAAGCTTCCCACCAGTTCGTGCGCCGCTTCAAATTGCTGCAAGGCGAGGTGGATCAGCAGCTTCAATTCCAGAATTGTCAGCTGACCCCAAGCCGTGTTCTCGTCAAACTCGATGCCGATCAGCGTGATGATGTCGGTGTAATCATCCAGCTCACTGTCTTCCAAACGCTTGAGCAGTGCTTTCAGCCTGGCATCATCGAGGCGATGCAAGTTCAGAATATCGGCACGAAACGATAGCGCCTTGTTGGTGTTATCCCAGATCAAATCCTCGACCGGATAAATTTCCGAATAACCCGGCACCAGAATGCGGCAGGCCACCGCGTTGCAACTGCCGCCGAGTTGCTCATGAACCGCCATGTAGGCTTCCTTGCCCAGGCCTTCGAGAATGCCGAACAGCGTCGTAGCTTCGTCGGTATTGGAATTTTCACCGTACCCGGAAAAGTCCCACTCGACAAAATCGAAATCCGCTTTGGCACTGAAAAAGCGCCACGACACCAAGCCGCTGGAATCAATAAAGTGCTCAACAAAGTTATTCGGCTCGGTCACGGCGTTACTTTCAAAGGTGGGCCGAGGTAAATCGTTCAGACCTTCAAAACTGCGTCCCTGCAGCAGTTCGGTCAGGCTGCGTTCCAGCGCCACCTCCAGGCTGGGGTGCGCCCCGAACGAGGCAAACACACCGCCCGTTCGCGGGTTCATCAAGGTGACGCACATCACGGGAAACTCCCCGCCCAGCGATGCATCCTTCACCAGCACCGGAAAGCCCTGCTTCTCCAGTTCCTCAATGCCCGCCAGAATGCCGGGGTATTTCGCCAGCACTTCGTGCGGCACATCGGGCAGTGCGATTTCGCCTTCCAGAATTTCGCGCTTGACCGCCCGTTCGAAAATCTCCGACAGGCATTGCACCTGCGCTTCAGCCAGTGTATTGCCGGCACTCATGCCATTGCTGAGGAACAGGTTGTCGATCAGGTTGGCCGGGAAATACACCACCTCACCGTCGGACTGCCGCACATACGGCAGCGAACAGATGCCGCGCTGCACATTGCCGGAGTTGGTGTCGACCAGATGCGAGCCACGCAACTCGTCATCGGGGTTGTAAATTTGCCGGCAGTATTCATCGAGAATACCAGCCGGCAGCGCATCCTTGCGGCCCGGCTTGAACCAGCGCTCATTCGGGTAATGCACGAAGGCTGCGTTGCCAATATCTTCCCCCCAGAACTGGTCGTTGTAGAAATGATTGCAATTCATCCGCTCGATGAATTCTCCCAAGGCCGACGCCAAGGCACTTTCCTTGGTCGCCCCCTTGCCGTTGGTAAAACACATCGGCGAGTGCGCATCGCGGATATGCAGTGACCAGACATTGGGAACCAGATTGCGCCACGAAGCGATTTCGATCTTCATGCCCAGGCTCGCCAAAATCCCCGACATATTGGCGATGGTTTGCTCCAGCGGCAGATCCTTGCCGGCGATATAGGTACTCGCTTCCGCAACTGGACTCAGCATCAGAAGTGACTGAGCATCGGCATCCAGATTTTCCACTTCCTCAATCACAAACTCGGGCCCGGCTTGCACCACCTTTTTCACCGTACAACGGTCGATGGAACGCAAAATTCCCTGGCGGTCCTTGGCGGAAATATCCGCCGGTAGTTCGACCTGAATCTTGAAAATCTGCTGGTAGCGATTTCCCGGATCGACAATATTGTTCTGCGACAGGCGGATGTTGTCGGTGGGGATGTTGCGAGTTTCGCAGTACAGCTTTACAAAGTAAGCCGCACACAAGGCCGATGAAGCCAGAAAGTAATCGAACGGCCCCGGCGCCGAACCATCGCCCTTATAGCGGATAGGCTGATCGGCCACCACCGTGAAGTCATCGAACTTCGCTTCAAGACGAAGCTTGTCGAGAAAGTTGACCTTGATTTCCATGCGGGAATCCAAAAATGGCGCTCAAAAGGAGCAGGTCGCTATTATCGAATTTCCCCGCCGGAAAAACCGTGCGTCTCGGTAGTTCGAGGATCCGGGGTGCTGGCGCCGATTTACCCATTTTCTGCCGCAGGGGCCGCTGCCCTTTCCCGGCATGGTGGTGGCCAGCACCAACGACCCCCGGGTAAGCCACGAAGTGGCGCGCGGCTGGGCCGCGCGCTGGAACAGCCGCTTCGTCAGCGTCTGGGCGCAGGGGCACATCAATGGCGAATCCGGCCATGGCCCGTGGCCGCAGGGATGGGCGTTGCTCAATGAACTGCTCGAAGCTGCACCGCAGCCTAATGCCGAGCACCCGCAATCGCCGGATTGTGCAAATGAAACGGTATTTGCTGCCTGAAGCAATTCGCTTCAGGCAGCTTTCCTTGCTCAGACTTCCAGGTGTTGGTACAGCACCGTCGACAGGTAACGCTCGCCGAAGGACGGAATGATCACCACCAACAGCTTGCCCTTGTTCTCCGGCCGCTTGGCGACTTCCAGCGCCGCCCAGACCGCGGCACCCGACGAGATGCCGACCAGCAGGCCTTCCTCGGTGGCCAGGCGGCGCGCCGTCGTCAGCGCCTGATCGTTGGTGACGCGGAATATCTCGTCGTAGATTTTCGTGTTGAGGATGGACGGCACGAAGCCTGCGCCGATGCCCTGGATCGGGTGCGGGCCGCGCGCGCCGCCGGACAGCACCGGGCTGGCATCGGGCTCGACGGCAATGATCTGCACGCCGGGGCGGCGCGCCCTGAGCACTTCGCCGACGCCGGTGATGGTGCCGCCGGTGCCGATGCCGGAGACGAAGATATCGACCTTGCCGTCGGTATCCGCCCAGATTTCCTCGGCGGTCGTGTTGCGATGGATCTCGGGATTGGCCGGATTGTCGAACTGCTGCGGAATGAAGTAGCGCGAATCGGCAGCCGCCAGTTCCTCGGCCTTCCTGATTGCCCCCGGCATGCCCTCCGGCCCCGGGGTCAGGAACAGCTCGGCACCATAGGCCTTGAGGATCAGCTTGCGCTCGCGGCTCATGGTCTCGGGCATGACGAAGGCCATCTTGTAGCCGCGCGCGGCGGCCACCATGGCCAGCCCGATGCCGGTGTTGCCGGAAGTCGGTTCGAGGATGATGGTGTCCGGCTTGATCCTGCCGGCCTTTTCGGCGGCATCGAGCATGGCGACCGCGATGCGGTCCTTGACGCTGTGGGCGGGATTGAAGAATTCGAGCTTCAGCGCGATGGTGGCCGCGTTCTCGAACTCCTTGCCGGCATTGACGCGATTGAGTCGAACCAGCGGGGTTTTGCCGATCAGCTCGGCGACGTTGTTGGCGATTTTCATTTTATTACTCCCGGAAAGTGACGGAATTGTATTCATAGTCGTTGGGTGCCGCCAGTCGCGAGGCTGCGGCATCACGCAATCGGCGACTCCGCATGCCGATGGCCAGAAGCCATGGATACAGTGCGTAGAAGAGCAGCAGCAACGCAAAGCGCCAGGCCATGTCAGCTAATCGCCGGCAAGGCCGTCGTTATCGGGCCGCTTCACCTGCCAGCCCCACTGTTCAAGAAGATGTTGCGCCTGCTCCAGTCGCCGATGGACGCGACCCTGTTGCCGGCTTGTCTCGGATCGCTCGGCCTTGGCGGCTTGACGCAACTCGTAGCCGTGCTGTTCCAGCCAGATCAGGACGCGTTCCAGTCCCTTTACCCCCAGGCCCGGCGCCCGCTCTAGTCGGGCCAGCCCGAGTTGTGCCACGTCCATTGGCTTGATTTCGGCCTTGTTCAGCAAGCGCCGCAGAGCGTTGGCCTCCCGACAGTTGAGCTCCATGTGCAGTCCTTGATCTACCGGGTCAGGAAAGCGGCCAAGGCAGGCGGCCTTTTCGATACGGCAGGCTGCGGCCGGGATCAGTCGAGGGCAAGTTCATCTTTGCCGGGTTCAAGGGCTGCGCGCACGACCGCCTCGGTCAGATCAGCGGCGCAGAACTCGATGAAGCGATAGGCAAAGCCGCGCAGGTAGTGGCCGCGGCGCACGGCGATGCGCGTGGTGTTGGCGGGGAAAATGTCCTTGCCGTCAAGCAGCGCCAGGCCCTCGTCCTTCTTCGGGTGCCAGGCCATCGAGGCGACGATGCCGACGCCAAGGCCCAGCTCGACATAGGTCTTGATCACGTCGGCGTCGAGCGCGGACATCACGATGTCAGGTGTCAGGCCGGCGTCGGCAAAGGCACGGTCGATGCGGCTGCGGCCGGTGAAACCCTCGTGGTAGGTGATCAGCGGATAGTCGGCGAGCTGCTCCAGCGTCGCGCTTCCCGCACCGGCCAGCGGATGGTCGCGCGGCACGATGACCGCATGGTGCCATTCGTACCAGGGAAAACTGACCAGATCCGCCTCGCTGTCGAGCGCCTCGGTGGCGACGCCGATGTCGGCTTCTCCGCTGCGCAGCATGGCAACGATTTCCTTCGGGCTGCCCTGATGCAGGGCCAGATGCACCCTGGGAAAGGCGGCCTTGAACTTCGCCACCACTTCGGGCAGCGCATAGCGCGCCTGGGTATGGGTGGTGACGATCGTCAACTGGCCGACGTCGCGGTTGGAGAACTGCTCGGCCAGGCGCTTGATGTTGAGGGCATCGAGCAGCATGCGCTCGACCACGCTGACCATTTCCTTGCCCGGATCGGTCAAGCCCGTCAGGCGCTTGCCGCGGCGGACGAAGAGCTCGATGCCGAGTTCGTCCTCGAGGTCCTTGATGTGCTTGGACACGCCGGACTGCGAGGTATACAGGGCATTGGCGACTTCGGTCAGGTTGAAGTCGCGGCGGACCGCTTCGCGGATGATGCGCAGTTGCTGGAAGTTCATGCGGCGCGTTGAATCACGGCTTGGTCATCGAGGGCATGCAGCACGTAGCCGCGATGCCGGATTTTCGCTTCCACCAGCCAGGCCGGGCCGTGGTCGTCGAGGTTGACGAAGTCTGCCACAAACGGCGTCGCCGGTTGTTCCACGACTTCGCGCGGCGTGCCGATCTGCTCGACATGGCCGTGATCCATCAGCACCACCCGGTCGGCGACTTCGAGCGCTTCTTCCTGGTCGTGGGTGACGAAGATGCTGGTGATGTGCAGTTCGTCGTGCAGGCGCCGCAGCCACTGGCGCAGCTCCTTCCTGACCTTGGCATCGAGCGCGCCGAAGGGTTCGTCGAGCAGCAGCACGCGCGGCTCGACGGCCAGCGCGCGGGCCAGGGCGATGCGCTGGCGCTGGCCGCCGGAGAGCTGCGCCGGATAGCGGTCGGCGAGGAAGTCGAGCTGCACCAGGGTCAGCAGTTCATGCACCTTGCGATGTATCTCCGCCTCCGTCGGGCGCTGCCGGCGCGGCTTGACGCGCAGGCCGAAGGCGACGTTCTCGAACACGCTCATGTGGCGGAACAGCGCGTAGTGCTGGAAGACGAAGCCGACCTGGCGTTCGCGCACATGGGTCTGTGAGGCATCCTCGCCTTCGAGCAGCACCGCACCGGAATCGGCGGCTTCGAGCCCGGCGATGATGCGCAGCAGCGTGGTCTTGCCGCAACCGGAGGGTCCGAGCAGGGCCACCAGTTCGCCGCCGGGAAATTCCAGCGAGACATTGTCGAGGGCGGTGAAGCTGCCGAAGGACTTGCGGATGTTCTTGACTTCGATGCTCATAGTGCTTACTCCGTGGATGCCGCCATTGCCCTGGCGTGCTGGTGCTCGATGAAGGTCTTGATCGCCAGCGTCACCAACGCCAGCAGGGCGAGGATCGAGGCGACGGCGAAGGCGGCGGCGAAGTTGTATTCGTTGTAGAGGATCTCGACGTGCAGCGGCAGGGTGTTGGTCAGGCCGCGGATGTGGCCGGAGACCACCGAGACCGCGCCGAACTCGCCCATGGCGCGGGCGTTGCAGAGGATCACGCCGTAGAGCAGGCCCCATTTCACATTGGGCAGCGTGACGCGCCAGAAGGCCTGCCAGCCGGTGGCACCGAGCACGATCGCCGCCTCCTCCTCCTCGCGG
>CAIZKA010000297.1 GCA_903933395.1 uncultured beta proteobacterium
TCGGCGCCGCAGGCATCGGAAAAACGCGCCAGCTTGGAGAAGCTGCCGATCGGCATGATGCCCGGCACGATAGGCACGGTCACGCCGAGCGCCCTGGCCTGATCGACGAAATGCTCGTAGGCATCCGCGTTGTAGAAGTACTGGGTGATGGCCGAGCTGGCGCCGGCATCGACCTTGCGCTTGAAATTCAGCAGATCGTCGTGCGGGTTCTTTGCCTGCGGATGCCATTCGGGATAGGCCGCCACCTCGATGTGGAAGCGGTCACCGGTTTCGTCGCGGATGAATTTCACCAGTTCGTTGGCATAGCGGAACTCACCGGCGTCGGCCATGCCCGAAGGCAGGTCGCCGCGCAAGGCGACAATGCGGCGGATGCCGCGTTCGGCAAAGGTCGCGAGCATCTCGCGGACGCCGTCGTGGGTGGAGCCGATGCAGGACAGGTGCGGCGCGGCGGAGTGGCCCTGGGCGGCGATCTCCATCACCGCGGCCAGCGTGCGATCGCGCGTCGAGCCGCCGGCACCGTAAGTGACGGAAAAGAACCCGGGCTTCAGTGCGGCAAGCCGGGCCACCGTGGTGCGCAATTTTTCCATGCCCTCGGTGGTTTGCGGCGGGAAAAACTCGATGGATAGGTCAAGATTCATTCTGGATTCCTGGGTGTTTTTCGGCTATGGCTTCACGACTTGGAGGAGCTCAGCAGCAGCTTGGTCAGCAGCCATGAAATCACGCTGTACAGCGTGGCGCCGATGACGCCGGCCATGAAGCTGTCGACCACGAAGCCGTCGAGCAGCTTCGCGGCCAGCAGAAACATCAGGCCGTTGATGATGAAGATGAACAAGCCCAGGGTCAGCAGCGTGACCGGCAGGGTCAGCAGCAGCAGCACGGGCCGGATCACGGCGTTGATCAGGCCCAGTACCACTGCCACCCACAACGCCGTCGCGAAGCTCGCGACATGGATCGAGGGCAGCAGCCAGGGCAGGGCCAGCAGGGCGACCGCGTTGATCAGCCAGACAGCGAGCAGTCGCATGCAAATTCCCCTGTGCCGAAGGCCGCGGTTGCCGGGCTCAATACCTGTACTGGTTGGTCTTGTACGGGCCGGCCTTGGGCACGCCGATGTAGGCGGCCTGCTGGTCGGTCAGTTCCGACAGTTGCGCATTCAGCTTCTTCAACTGCAGGCGCGCCACCTTCTCGTCCAGGTGCTTGGGCAGGGTGTAGACGCCCACCGGGTAGTCTGCATTGCGCGAGAACAGCTCGATCTGCGCAATCGTCTGGTTGGCGAAGGAGGACGACATGACGTAGCTCGGGTGGCCCGTGCCGCAGCCCAGGTTCACCAGGCGGCCCTTGGCGAGAAGGATAATGCGCTTGCCATCCGGGAAGATCACGTGGTCGACCTGCGGCTTGATTTCTTCCCACTCGTAGCCTTCGACCGAGGCGACGTCGATCTCGTTGTCGAAGTGGCCGATGTTGCAGACGATGGCCTGGTCCTTCATCTTCGCCATGTGGTCGTGGGTGATGACGTGGTAATTGCCGGTGCAGGTGACGAAGATGTCGGCCTTGTCGGCGGCATATTCCATGGTCACCACGCGGTAGCCTTCCATCGCCGCCTGCAGCGCACAGATCGGATCGATTTCCGTGACCCAGACCTGCGCCGACAGCGCGCGCATGGCCTGTGCCGAACCCTTGCCGACGTCGCCGTAACCGGCGATCAGCGCGACCTTGCCGGCGATCATGACGTCGGTGGCACGCTTGATGCCATCGACCAGCGACTCGCGGCAGCCGTAAAGGTTGTCGAACTTCGACTTGGTCACCGAATCATTTACGTTGATTGCGGGGATCTTCAACTCGCCGCGCTCGTGCATCTGGTAAAGGCGATGCACGCCGGTGGTGGTCTCTTCCGTCACGCCCTTGATCTGCGCCAGGCGCGTTGAGTACCAGGTCTTGTCGGTCGCCAGTTTGGCCTTGATCGCGGCGAACAGGATGCGCTCTTCCTCGGCGCCGGGATTGGCCAGCACCGAGATGTCCTTCTCGGCGCGCGAGCCGAGGTGCAGCAGCAGTGTGGCGTCGCCGCCGTCATCGAGGATCATGTTGCTGTAGCCCTTATCGGGCCACTCGAAAATGCGGTGCGTGTAATCCCAGTAGTCGACCAGCGTTTCGCCCTTCACCGCGAAAACGGCAATGCCATCGGCGGCAATCGCTGCGGCGGCATGGTCCTGGGTGGAGAAGATGTTGCACGAGGCCCAGCGCACTTCGGCGCCCAGCGCGGTCAGCGTCTCGATCAGCACCGCGGTCTGGATGGTCATGTGCAGGCTGCCGGTGATTCGCGCGCCCTTGAGCGGTTGGGCCTTGGCGAATTCCTCGCGGATCGCCATGAGTCCGGGCATTTCGGTCTCGGCGATGCGGATTTCCTTGCGGCCCCAGTCGGCCAGGGCAAGGTCGGCGATTACATAGTCTTTTGTTTCAGTCACTGCGTTCATGAAAGCTCCTTGAACTGTGACCGGGAGGGTGGCGAACTCACCCTTGCCCGGTACGGGTTGGGTGAGCGCAGTTTGAAAATGGTCCGAGCCTGGGGGGCATCTGTAACTACCCTTGCAGCGCTCCTCGGAAGCCAAGCATTATATCTGTTTCCTGGAATTGCGTTGCGCACCGCCGCAAATCCATCTATAATTGCCCTTCTCTGACGCGGGGTGGAGCAGTCTGGCAGCTCGTCGGGCTCATAACCCGAAGGTCGCAGGTTCAAATCCTGCCCCCGCAACCAA
>CAIZKA010000298.1 GCA_903933395.1 uncultured beta proteobacterium
CGCGGCTGCGGCTGGCCTCGGCGTAGTCGTTGAGGGCCTTGCGCGTGGCGGCCAGGCCGCTGCGATCATAGGCGTCGAGCCCGGCGCGCACCCAGTCGTCGAATTCGTCGCCGAGGCCGGCCGCCTGCTCCGCCGCCAGCGGGGTAATCAGCCAGCCGAGGGCATGCGAGGTTTGCGCGGCGACGCCGGCCCAATGCAGCACACGTTCCTGCAGTTCGCGCGGCAGGGCTTCGAGCTGCGCCGCCGGCACGGAAGCCGAACGCTGGCGCAGCGAGAGCAGCAGCAATTCGTCGAGCCGCGCCTCGAGTTCGTGGGCGAAGAGTTTGCGTTCAGACATTACAGGCTAGCCACCCCTACTCAAGATACCCGTCATTCCGGCGGAAGCCGGAATCCAGAAGAAAGCCACTGGATTCCGGGTCAAGCCCGGAATGACGGGAGGATTCACGAAGTCGTTTTACTTTCCACGTCAAAACACGGCGCGGATGAGGTCATCGAGGGCATTGCGGGTATCCGGCTCGTCGGCCAGCGGGCGGGCGATGGCGGCGGTGCAGGCGGTGAGCGGGGCCATGCCCCTGGCGATCAGTTGCGCGGCATGCACCAGCAGGCGCGTGCCGGCGCCTTCGTCGAGCCCGGCGCCCTTCAGCTTTCGCGTCAGCGTGCCGAGCTTGACCAGCTTCTGTGCCGTGGCCTCATCGACGCCGCCCTCATGGGCGACGATGCGCGCCTCGACGGCGGCCTCCGGATAGTCGAAGTCGAGCGCGACGAAGCGCTGCCGCGTACTCGGCTTCATTTCCTTCAGCACGCTCTGATAGCCGGGGTTGTAGGAAATCACCAGCATGAAGTCCGGCGGCGCCTCGAGGTATTCGCCGCGCTTTTCCACCGGCAGCGCGCGCCGCGAATCGGTCAGCGGGTGGATCACCACCGTCGTGTCCTTGCGCGCCTCGACGATCTCGTCGAGGTAGCAGATCGCGCCGGCGCGCACCGCCGCCGTCAGCGGCCCGTCCATCCACACGGTTTCGTCGCCGACGATCAGGTAGCGGCCGACCAGGTCGGCGGTGGTCAGGTCGTCATGGCAGGCCACCGTCACCAACGGCCGCTTCAGGCGCCAGGCCATGTGTTCGACGAAGCGCGTCTTGCCGCAGCCGGTGGGGCCTTTCAGCATCACCGGCAGGCAGCTTTGCGCCGCTGCGGCGAAGACATCGAGTTCGTCGCCGAGGGCATGGTAGTAGGGTTCGGTCGCGGGATGCACCAACGGCGTGGCCAATGCGTGAACAGCGGTGGAAACGTCGGCGCGTACGTCGGACCGGCCGGAGGACTTGGGAGCGTTCATTCGGACACCTATTTCAGCTTGGGCAGCTTGGACTCGTCGACAATGCGTTTCTTGATTTCGCGCAATCGCGAATCGACTTGCGAATACTCGTAGAAATTGCCGTCGGCGGACTTTTGCGCAAGCTCGAGCTGTACCACCGCCTCCGGCAATTGCCCGAGCAGGGCGTAGGCTTCGGCCTGGGCGCGGTGCTGCTGCAGGCGCCTGCCGAGCATGGCGTAGGTCTTCGCCTCGAGGAAATGCATCTTCGGGTCGGACGGGTAGCTCAGCAGGTCGTCTTCGGCAAACTTGATCGCCTCATCCGGCACGCGGGCTTCCAACAGGGATTCCACCAGGCCGTAGGCGATGGCGCGTTCCTGCGGAAAGCGCTTCTGCGCGCCCTGCAAGAGAGTTGCCGCGCCCGCCGCATCGCCCAACTTGAGGCGCACCCGGGCGTCCAGGGTCTCGATCATGGACGACACCGCCTTCAGGTGCCGCAACTGCCTGACCTCCTTCTCCGCCGCGGCAAGCCTGCCGTCACGCAAAAGCGCGAGCGCCAGGCCGTAGCGGGTCGCGGTTTCGCCGCCGGCAAAATTGCGGTCCAGGAGCCGCGCTTCGAACTCCGTCACCGCATCGCGCGGCGAACCCTCCTGCGCCCGCAGCTTGGCGCGCACCAGCTGGAACTCGAGGGAATCGGGCACCTGTTTATAGGGCCGCCCCTGTATCCGGTTGCCCATGTCGGCGAGACGTTCCGTGGTCAGGGGGTGGGTCCGCAGATAGCCGGGAGCGCTGTTCTTGGTCTCGTACAGGCGACTGTATTTCTGCAGGCGTTCGAAGAAGGCACTCATGTCGCGAATGTCGAATTCGGAGCGCTCCAGCAATTCCAGTCCGATGCGATCCGCCTCGCGCTCGAAATCGCGCGAATAGTTGAGCTGGTTCTGTATCGCGGCACCCTGGCCGACCATGGCGGCGCCCATGGCCAGGTCGGGACTGCTGCGCGCTGCAAGGATCGCGATGGCGAGCCCCACCAGGCTGGTGATCTGGCCCTGCCCCGCCTTGTTGATGAGGCGCGCCAGGTGGCGCTGGGTGACGTGGGAAATTTCGTGCGCCAGCACCGAGGCAAGTTCCGATTCCGATGCGGCGGTCATGATCAGCCCGGTATGGACACCGATGAATCCGCCGGGCATGGCGAAGGCATTCAGCGTCGGGTCGCGCAGTACGAAAAATTCGAACACCTGGCGCGAATCCTGGCTCTGCGCCGCAAGCCGGTTGCCCAGCCGGTTGAGGTAACTAATGACTTCGGGGTCATCGAGGTAGACAGGATCGGCACGGATTTCGAGCATGATCGATTCACCGATGCGACGTTCCATCGCCGGCGAGAAATCGGTTTGGGCCGCCTCGCCGAGATCGGGCAGGCCCTGCGCCACCGACAGAGGGGATGCGGTCACAACGCCGAGCACAAGGATCAGGGCCCGGCTGAGCGGATTCAGTTTCATCCCGCTATGATAGCGGCTTGACCAAATACGAGTTGTCACAAGGTATTTCATGAATCCACCGCGCAAATCCGCAGCAGTGCCTTCAGCCGGACCGCTGACCCATTTCGACGCTGCCGGCCAGGCGCACATGGTCGACGTCGGCGCCAAGGTCGAAACCGCCCGCGTGGCGAGGGCGCAGGGCCATATCCGCATGGCGCCCGCCACCTTCGCCCTGATCAAGAGCGGCTCGGCAAAGAAAGGCGACGTGCTGGGCATCGCGCGCATCGCCGCGATCCAGGGCGCCAAGCGCACCTCCGACCTGATCCCGCTGTGCCATCCGCTGGCGCTGACCCGCATCGCCGCCGAATTCATGCTCGACGCGCGGCGCCACCGCGTGACGCTGGAGGTGACTGCGGAAACCGTAGGCCGCACCGGCGTCGAAATGGAGGCGCTGACCGCCGTGTCTGCGGGCCTGCTGACCATCTACGACATGTGCAAGGCCGCCGACCGCGGCATCATCATCGAAGACATCCGCCTGCTGGAAAAGCAGGGCGGCAAGTCGGGGCACTGGAAGGCCGATGACGACAAGTAACCGACAACGCGCCATGGCGTGGTGGCTGTTCGCCTGCTGCGCCATGGTTTTTCTGACCATGGTTGTCGGCGGCGTGACGCGCCTGACACACTCGGGGCTTTCCATCGTCGAATGGAAGCCGCTGGTCGGCGCCCTGCCGCCGCTGTCCCACGCCGACTGGCTCGAACTCTTCGCCAAATACCAGCAGACGCCCGAGTTCCAGAAGGTGAACCACGACATGACGCTCGACGGTTTCCAGTTCATCTTCTGGTGGGAGTGGGCGCACCGCCTGTTGGGCCGCACGATCGGCGTGGTGTTCTTCATCCCCTACGTCTGGTTCCTGTTGCGCGGCCGGCTGCGCGGCGCGCTGGCGGCGAAGGTGTTCGGCTTCTTCATCCTCGGCGGCCTGCAGGGCGCGATGGGCTGGTACATGGTGAAGAGCGGTCTCGTGGACGATCCGCGCGTTTCCCAATACCGGCTGGCGGCCCACCTCGGGCTGGCCTTCCTGCTCTTCGGCCTGATGTTCTGGACCGGCCTGGGCATGCTGCAACCGCGGAATGACAACGGCGCCGTATCGCCGGCGCCGACTCTCACCATGCGCCTCGGCAACTGGCTGGTGCCGCTGGTCTTCGTCATGGTGCTCTCGGGCGCGCTGGTGGCCGGCATCCGCGCCGGCCTGGCCTACAACACCTTCCCGCTGATGAACGGGCACTTCCTGCCGCCGGAAAGCTTCGTGGTCGACCCCTGGTGGCTGAACTTCTTCACCAACATGGCGACCGTGCAGTTCGACCACCGCCTGATCGCCTGGGCGCTGATGGGCCTGATCCCCTGGTATTCCTGGCGCATCTGGAACGAGACGCCGGCGGCACGCACGCCGGCCGTGGTACTGACGCTGTGGCTGGCCGTGCAAGTGACGCTGGGCATTGCGACGCTGCTGCTGCAGGTGCCGGTGACGCTGGGCGCCGCGCACCAGGCCGGGGCGATGGTGCTGTTCGGACTGCTGCTTTGGGCGAATCACGCCATCCGCCGGGCGTGATTTATTCTGCTTTTCGGAATTGGTGATTGGAATCCAGCATCGCAGCAGCATTGCATTGCGGTGTGACCCGAGCTAGAAACTCTCGATGACTCAGTTGTGCCCGCTGCCGTCATTCCCGCGAACGCGGGAATCCAGCGGCGTTTGTGCAAGGTCACTGGATTCCGGGTTCCGCTTCGCGGCCCCGGAATGACCGCTTCTGGCCGAACTGCGACCTCGAGTTTCATCAATGTCCAACAGCCAATGGAATTGCGCACTGCGCGCCAGATCGTCAATCACCAACTCCGGATAGCCATTTATTCGTAGCGGACTTCGATTACATCCAGTTCACGCAAGCCCCCCGGGCTGTCGAAACGCACCGTGTCGCCCTCGCGGGCCTTCAGCAGTGCGCGCGCCAGCGGCGAGATCCAGCTGATGCGGCCTTCCATGGCGTTGGCCTCGTCGATGCCGACGATCTGGTAGGTGGCCTCGATGCCGCCGGCATCGCAGACGGTGACGGTCGCGGCGAAGAATACCTGGTCGCAATTGCGCTGGGCGGCCGGATCGACGATCACCGCCGTGTCCAGGCGCTTGCTAAGGAAGCGGATGCGGCGGTCGATTTCGCGCAGGCGCTTCTTGCCGTAGATGTAGTCGCCGTTTTCCGAGCGGTCGCCGTTGCCGGCCGCCCACGACACCACCTGCACGATGGCCGGGCGCTCGACCTTGACCAGGTGCTCGAATTCGGCGCGGATCTGCGCATGGCCGCGCACCGTCATGTAATTTTTGGTACCTGAGGGCAACTGCGCTTCGGGCACATCGTCCTCGGCGTCGTCCTCGGATTCCTTGACAAAAGCCTTGTTCATTTCATGGAATTCGTAAGCGGCCTGAGATGTTAGCATCCTGCCGATAATGAGCACATCGCCCCCCGCCCCCCAACGTACGCTCGCCAGCCTGCTCGCCTATGCCGCGCTGATCGTCTGCGTGGCGATGGGCATCCGCCACAGCTTCGGCCTGTTCCTGACGCCGATGAGCATGGAGCACCAGTGGAGCCGCGAAGTCTTCTCCTTCGCCCTGGCGCTGCAGAACCTGATGTGGGGCGCGACGCAGCCCTTTGCCGGTTTCCTCGCCGACCGCTACGGCGCGCGCCGCGTGCTGTGGGGCGCGAGCATCCTCTACACCCTGGGCCTGATCGGCATGGCCTACGCCGCCACCGGCAGCGGGCTGGCCGCCAGCGCCGGCCTGATGATAGGTGCGGCGCAAAGCGGCTGCACCTATAGCGTGGTGTTCGCCGCGCTCGGCGCGCTGGTGCCGGCGGCGCGGCGCGGCTGGGCGATGGGCGTGGTCGCGGCGGCCGGCTCCTTCGGCCAGTTCCTGATGATTCCGGTGGCATCGGGCCTGATCAACGGCATGGGCTGGTTCGGCACCCTGCTGATATTCGCCGCCGGCGCCCTGCTGATCATCCCGCTGGGCAGCGCGCTGACCCGCGGCCTGGTCGCGGCGGCGGCGGGCAAGGGCCAGACGGGACGCGAGGCGCTGCACGAAGCCGCACGCGAAAAGGGCTACCTGCTGCTCAACCTCGGCTATTTCGTCTGCGGCTTCCAGGTGGTGTTCATCGGCATCCATTTCCCCACCTATCTGCTGGGCAAGGGGCTCGGCCCCGAAGTCGGCATGACCTGCCTGGCACTGATCGGCCTGTTCAACGTCTTCGGCAGCTACAGCGCTGGCCAACTCGGCAACCGTTTCCCGAAACGCCTGCTGCTGTCGGCGATCTACGCCACGCGCAGCATCGCCATCGCGCTCTTCCTCTGGCTGCCGCTGACGCCGGCCAGCGCCTACCTGTTTGCCGCCACCATGGGCCTGCTCTGGCTGTCCACAGTGCCGCTGACCAATGCGCTCGTAGCCCATGTCTTCGGCGTGCGCTACCTCGGCATGCTCTCCGGGCTGGTGTTCTTCAGCCATCAGGTCGGCAGCTTCCTCGGTGTCTGGCTCGGCGGGCGATTGTTCGACGCCACCGGCTCCTACGACACGATCTGGGGCATCTGCATCCTGCTCGGCGTCCTGTCGGCACTGGTACACCTGCCGATCGACGAAAGCAGCCTCGAGTCGCGGCGCCTGGCGACGGCCGGCTGACGCCCCGCAGCAGCCGCGCCGGACGGCGATGTGCGGGGCACGATTTGCGAGGTAAATCGGCCCCAATTCCGCGGCTCAGCGGCCCGGCCGGCGATTTCCCGGCAGGCGCAAACGAAAAGACCGATGATCCGGCCGCAGCTTGCCGCAACGGGGCAGGCGCAGGTGGCTAGGATATGCCGGATGCCTTCCCAGATCGATCTCTACGAAGAAATGAGCCTGCTCTCTTCGCGCATGGCCGAGGCGGCGCGTGCCAGCGACTGGGAGCAGCTCATCGAACTCGAGCACGGCATCCGGCACCTGCGGGATGCCCTGCTGGCGATCAGCGAAGACGGCAGCGAAGCCGCCACCGACCTTGCGCGAAAACATAGCCTGATCCAGCGCATCCTTCAGGACGACGCCGAAGTGCGCCGCCACACCGAACCCTGGATGGAACGCATCCTCTATTTCCTCGGCGACGGCCGGGTGCGGCGTGAGTTTCAGGGCGCCTCGGGAGAGTCTCCGGCGGCC